>JACZKT010000685.1 GCA_014859905.1 Rubrivivax sp. | reverse complement strand
GCCAGGTCGGCCACGCCGCGGGCCCGGGTTGCCTCCATCGGGACGACTGGGATGCCGAGCGCGGCCGCCAGAAGCTCGGGCTCGATCTCGATGCCCTCGGCACGGGCGACGTCCATCATGTTCAACCCCAGCACCACCGGTACCGGCAGCAGCAGCAACTCGCCCAGCAGATAGAGGTTGCGCTCCAGCGACGCGGCGTTGGCGACCATGACCACGACGTCCGGCCTGTCCTTCAGGATGAAGTCGCGGGCGACACGTTCCTCGGGCGAATTCGCCGTCAGGCTGTAGGTGCCGGGCAGATCGACCAGCGTGAACGGCGTGCCCTCCAGCACGCCGCTGCCTTCCTTGCGCTCCACCGTCTTGCCGGGCCAGTTGCCCACGTGCTGCTGCAGGCCGGTGAGCAGGTTGAAGACGGTGGACTTGCCGACGTTGGGTTGGCCGGCGAGACCGATCAGCAAGGGCCTGGCTGCGCTGGCGGCTGCGTTCATGGTGCGGTCCGCTCGACCAGAATCTTGGCCGCCTCGCCACGGCCGAGCGCGATGCGGGTGTCGCGCACGTTCACCAGCAGCGGGCCGCGGCGTGTGTTCTGCAGCACGACGAACGGCGCGCCCACGGTCAGGCCCAGCGCCGCCAGGCGATGCGCCAGTTCGTCCCCGCCGCGCAACTGGCGCACCACGGCGGTCGCGCCCCGAGGCAGCTGGTCCAGCGAGACGACGAGGCCGTTCATCCGGCCTCCGGTGGGCGCGCAAGGCGTTCCATGAGCACCCCATTGACGATCGAGAAGATGGCGATCCACAGCGAGAGCACCAGCATGTAGCGCGGCCCGAAGTAGTGCGCCAGCATCGGTAGCAGTGGCAGCTTGATCGCTCGCGCGTAGAGCACCACGGCCACCAGCGCGGTGCGCATGCCCTTCGCGCGCAGCTCGGCCAGCAGCGCATACCAGGTGTAGACCGGCCCGGTCGAGACCACGCCGGCCAGCACGGCCAGCAGCCAGCCGCGAAGCCCGGACTCGCGGCCCAGCCAGGCGCGGGTGCGCGCGGGGGTGAGGAATCGTTCGGCCAGGAACATCAGGCCGAAGACCAGCGCCAGCACCGGCGCCACCTCGCGGAGCACTTTGAGAAATGTGGCCAGCGCCCGCTGCGCCAGGCCCGGCTCGACGAGGGCCGTGGCGCCGTGCGCCAGGACGACCAGCGCCAGGAACAGCCACCCGCCGAGCTTGCGCTTGCCCGGCATCGGCTTCAGCCGATCAGCCGCAGCGCGAGCACCGTCAGGTGCGCGACCGCGATGGCGGAGACGAAGCACAGCAGGTTGCGGGTCAGCGCAAAGCGCCGGCCCAGCACCAGCGCCTCGGCCGGCAGCTGCACGACACCCACCGTGACCCAGCTGACGATCAGGGCCGTCACGGCGACGAGGCTGACGCCGGCGTCCAGCAGTTCGCCGCCCAGGATGTAGCCGGCCAGCGGGTGGCCCATGGCGACGCTGCCGACGGCGGCGCCCAGCAGCACGTCCAGAACGGGCTGCTGGCCGAACCAGCCCTGCAGGCCGCTGCGGGGCAGCCAGGCCAGCAGCAGGCTGGTCAGCAACAGCATCCCGACCAGGATGGGCAGCATCTGCGCGAAGGCCTGCACCGTCCGCACCAGGGCGGCTCGCTTGCCGGTGCCACGATCCCTGGCGGGGGATGAGGTCGGACTCACGCCAGCATGCCCCGCACGATCAGGTCCACCGCCTCGTCGGGGGCCAGACCCCGCGCCATCAGCGTCTCCAGCTGTCGGCTGTCGACGCTGCCGATGGCCGCTTCGTGGGTCACCTTGGCCTGGGGGTGGCGCACCCGCACTTCCGGCACGGCGCTGACCTCGGCGTGATCGCGCACGATCTCCATGCAGTCCATGTGCCCGCGCGCGCCGGCGGCGTTGCCCTCGACGACGCCGATGACCTCGGCACGCGCCCGGTCGCGCACCGCCACGCGCGACTTGAGCAGCCCGCGCGCGCCCACGCCGTTGAGGCAAAGCCGCTCGCGCAGGCGGATTGCATCCGATCCGAAGCCGTAGATCCGGCTCGTGAGCTCCGCCAGGGCCGCTTCGCCCACGTCCACCGTGTAGTCGATGTCAAGCCGCCCCACGCGACCCTGGATCAGACTGAAGTCGGCCACGTAGCGCGCCCCTTTGTCGAGGCGGACCCGCGCATGCGGGGTCACCTCGATGTCGCCCGTCGTGCCGTGGTAGTGAGCCTCCTGGTGACGCAGCACGGCCCCTTCCATCAACCGGATCTCGCCCTGCATCGCGTGTCGGGCGCTGAGCGGCGTGGCGAACAGGCAGTGGGCCCAGAGCGTGGCTTGCGCCCTGGGCTCGAGCGTCAGATCCAGGCGCACGTCCTGGACGCCGAAGTCCTGGTACAGGCCCAGGCACAGATGGATCGGCTGCTCCACGACGACACCCGCCCCGATGACGATGCGGGCCTCGATGCCCCGGTCCGTCGCGTCGGCCTCCACGCTGACGCCGGGCAGCGACTTGACGCTGGCCAGCGTGTGGCCGTAGGCGACCAGATGGGCGGCCTCGGGGATGGCGGGGGCATCCCAGCCGGCTTTTGTGAACAGACCCAGGATCGGTTGCAGATCAGGCATGGCAGACTTTCCCGTCACAGCGGCGGCAGGCGCGTCGGCGGTAGTGTTCGAGCACGCGGGCCGTCTCGCCCTGGTAGACGATGCGACCGCCGCACAGCTGCGAGGCGCGGTCGGCATGGGCGGCCACCTCCGCCTGGTGGGTGATGAGCAGCACCGTGCTGCCCGCGGTCCTGAGCGCCTCGATGACCTCGATCAGCGTGTCCAGCGAGAGCAGATCGATGCCCGCTGTCGGCTCGTCCAGGATCGCCAGCTTCGGCTGCATGGCCAGCACCGCGGCCAGTTCCACCCGCTTGCGCTCGCCACCGCTCAGCGTCTTGTCCACCGCCCGGTCGGCAAAGTCGTGCGGGTCGAGGCCGACACGCCGCAGGCAATCCTCGACCTCCACCTCACCCCGGCCGACGCGCAGGTAGTCGCGAATGCGCAGCCCCTCGATGCGTGCCGGCTCCTGCCAGGCCAGGGTGATGCCCAGCCGGGCGCGCTCGTGGATGGGCAGGGCGTCGATGCGATGTCCGTCGAACCAGATTTCGCCGGCGCTGCAGCGGTAAGCCTCGCAGCCCATGACCGCGTAGGCCAGGCTGGACTTGCCCGAGCCGTTCGCTCCCAGCAGGCCATGGATCTCGCCGGCCGCGAGTTCGAGATCGAGTCCGTCCAGCACGATCCTGTCCTGGAGGGCCAGATGTACCCCGCACACGCGCAGCAGGACCGGCCTGTACGTCGGCGCGCTTCGCGTCGCGCAAGCTTGCACCGGTCGGGGCTGGGACTCGGTCTCGCCGTTCATGTCCTTCCTTGCTGCACGGCCGATCCATGGCCTGGCTGCGACGGCACCTCGATCACCGCTCCCAGGCCACCCTCGACGAAGCCCTGGCCCCAGGCCTGGCGGAACTGGGTGATCGCCGCGACGCCCGTGCAGTGGCTGGGCGCCACCTTCTCCACCCCCAGCGCCTGAAGCCGCGCGATGATCGCCTGGATTTCCGCGCGATCCGCCCGCATCAGGTGGAAGCCGCCCATCAGCAGATGGATCCGCTGGCCCGTCAGCCGCATGGCGGTCTCGGCAATGCGGACGATGCCGGGGTGCGCGCAGCCGGTGATGACCACCAGGCCCCGTGCGGTGTCCAGGATCAACGCCTGCTCGATGACCCCGTCGTTCAACGGCCCGGTGCTGTGGCCGTTGCCGAACAGGCGGCCGCCTGTACCGACAGGCCGGACACGGGCACCGCGATCGGTTATCGCCCGCTGCAAGGTGGCCGGGAACCCGGCAGGCAGCCAGACGTCGAGGTCGGCCTTGATGGCGAGCAAGTCGTCGAGCCCGCCGGTGTGATCGGCATGCACGTGCGAAAGGACGACGGCATCCACGGCTTGCGGCCGCAGCCCCATGCGACGCATGTTGGCGAGGAGCACGCCGCCGTCAGAGCCGGTGTCGAACAGCACCGACTTGTCCAGTCCTTCGATGAAGCACGAAAACCCCCAGCCCGCAGTCAAGCCTTGCCGCTGGACCACGTTGTTGAAGACCACCGACAGCCGCACCGTGGCGGTGCTTGCCGACGAAGATGTGCCGGGCCCTGCGGCAGCAGACTGGCTCAGGGCCCAGGCCGCGAACAGGAAGACGTTCAGCAGGGACTTCATGCCGTCAACGCCCGCGACGCCAGCCAGGCCAGGACCTCGTCGGCCACTTGCTCCCACCCTGGCTCGGCCGGAAGCCAGTGGGCATGGTGCTCGAATTCCTTGTACGTCGACACCGCTGCGTACTTGCGCGCGACCTGGCGCAGGGCCCAGGCGGGCGTCATCCGGTCCTCACGGCCAGCGACCACCAGCACCGGGCAGGTGATCTTCGATGCATCGACGCGGGCCGCCTGGCGAGCGTCGAGGAACCAGTAGCCGATCTCGAAAACGACACGTCCCGACTCGTAGACGAAGCGATCGTAGATCTGTCTGCGCTCGTGAGCCGGCAACAGGTGCAGCATCGAGTAGCTGGCCTCGGCAAAGGTCTGGCGTACCGGCATGCCCCAGAAACCCCAGGTCGTCTGGATGCTCCAGAAGCTGCGAACGACCGAAGGCGCAATCGCCAGCACGCCGGCTGGTGCTGCAGGACCGAGCAGGACCAGCGCCCTGGCCAGGCCCCGCGCGGCCAGGAGCTGCGCGAGCAAACCGCCCATCGAATGGCCGACGACGATCGGCTGCTCATCGAGCGCCTCGATCTGGGTGGCAAGCGCGTCCGCGTAGTCCAACAGGCTGACGCGGCCGAGGCGCGGATCGGGCACGTTGCGCGGGTCCATGTCGTGGAACGGCAAGGTCGGCACGATGCAGTGGAACCCAGCAGCCTCGAGCCGTCGCTGGTAGTTGGCCCAGCACCATGCGCCGCCCCACATGCCGTGGATCATGAATACAGGGGGTGCAGTCATACCGATGACAGCCACCTCGAAGACATCGCCACCGAGGCGGCGTGTCGATCCTCAGCCCGCTTCGCTCATGGGAATGCCCAGCGCCTTGGCGATGCCAGCGCCATAGGCCAAGTCGGCCTTCAGGCAGTTGCGGATGTGGCGCAGCTGAATCTCGCGCGGCGCCTCGCCGATCGAGCGCGCGGTGTTCTCGAACAGCGCCTGCTGCTGCGCCGGCTTCATCAGCCGGAACAGCGCGCCGGGCTGCGAGTAGTAATCGGTGTCCTCGCGGTGGTTCCAGTGGTCGGCGGCGCCGGCCAGGCTCAGCGGCGGCTCGCGGAAATCGGGCTGCTCGGCCCATTCGCCCTGGTCGTTCGGCTCGTAGCCGAGCGTGCTGCCGTGGTTGCTGTCGACCCGCATCGCGCCGTCGCGGTGGTAGCTGTGCGCCGGGCAGCGCGCCGCGTTCACCGGGATCAGGTGGTGGTTGACGCCAAGCCGGTAGCGCTGCGCATCGCCGTACGAGAACAAGCGGCCCTGCAGCATCTTGTCGGGCGAGAAGCCGATGCCAGGCACGATGTTGGCGGGGTTGAAGGCAGCCTGCTCGACCTCGGCGAAGTAGTTCTCGGGGTTGCGGTTGAGCTCCAGGATCCCGACCTCGATCAGCGGATAGTCCTTGTGCGGCCAGACCTTGGTCAGGTCGAACGGGTGGTAGGGCACCTTGGCGGCGTCGGCCTCCGGCATCAGCTGGACGCAGAACTGCCACTTCGGGAAGTCGCCCTTCTCGATGCTCTCGTAGAGATCGCGCTGGTGCGTTTCACGGCACTTGCCGACAGCGGCCTCGGCCTCGGCGTCGCTCAGGTTCTTGATGCCCTGCATCGACTTCCAATGGAACTTGACCCAGTAGCGCTCGTTCTTCGCGTTGATCAAGCTGAAGGTGTGGCTGCCGAAGCCGTGCATGTGGCGGTAGGTCGCGGGAATGCCGCGGTCGCTCATGACCACGGTGACCTGGTGCAGCGCCTCGGGCAGCAGGGTCCAGAAGTCCCAGTTGTTCTTCGCGCTGCGCAGGTTGGTGCGCGGGTCGCGCTTGACGGCGTGGTTGAGGTCGGGGAACTTGAGCGGGTCACGCATGAAGAACACCGGCGTGTTGTTGCCGACCAGATCCCAGTTGCCTTCCTCGGTGTAGAACTTGATGGCAAAGCCGCGGATATCGCGCTCGGCGTCGGCGGCGCCGCGCTCGCCGGCCACCGTCGAGATGCGCATGAACAGGTCGGTCGTTTTGCCGACCTGCGAGAAAACCTTCGCCCGGCTGTACTTCGTGATGTCGTTCGTGACGGTGAACGTCCCATAGGCGCCGCTGCCCTTGGCATGCATGCGGCGCTCGGGGATCACCTCGCGGTCGAAGTGGGCCAGTTTCTCCAGGAACCAGACGTCCTGCAGCAACTGCGGGCCGCGCGGACCGGCGGTCATGACGTTCTGGTTGTCGACGACGGGGCAACCGGCGTTGGTGGTCAACTTCTTGCTCATGTCTTCGCTCCTTGCTGGGTGACGAGAGCCCCCGACCAGGGGCACAAGTAAACAGGCGCCTGTCGCGCATGTGGTCTCGGACGATTCACGGTGTCCTGCAGTGCGGGGCGGTGAGCGTCGCTCCCCAAGCCGGCCCGCAACGATCACCATGAATGAATATCCATGTTGATCCTTGCTGACCATACCGCCTTGATAGCGCTCAAGCAGTCGGCCCGCGCGTGAGGCCGCCCAAATCTGGGATGCGCTGTGTCAGCGCGCAGCAGCCATGTTCTCGCCCATGCGGACGGAGCGCGCCGCCACCCAGTCGGTGCGCAGTCGAAGCACGTCCTTCGGGAACAGCATCACCACGGTGGAGCCGAGGAGGAAGCGGCCCATTTCCTCGCCCTGGCGCAAGCTGATGGTCTGGTCGTCGTACCGCCACTCGCGCACGGCGGCCAGGCGCGGCGGGTTCACCATGCCATGCCAGACGGTGGCGATGCTGCCCACGAGGGTGGCGCCGACCAGGGCCATCACGAAAGGCCCCCGCGCCGACTCGAACACGCAGACCACGCGTTCGTTGCGGGCGAACAGCCCGGGCACGCCGCGCGTCGTGGTCGGGTTGACCGAGAACAGATGACCCGGCACGTGGATCATGCGCACGAGGCGTCCGTCGCAGGGCATGTGAATGCGGTGGTAGTCCTTCGGGCTCAGGTACAGGGAGGCGAACTGTCCGTCGTCGAACTGGCCAGCCAGCGCGCTGTCGCCGCCGACCAGCGCCCGCGTGCTGTAACGGTGGCCCTTGGCCTGCAGGAGTTGATCGCCCTCGATCGGCCCGCACTGGATGATGGCGCCGTCCACCGGGCTGACGAAGTCGGCCTGTGCCAGCGGCCGGGCACCGTCGCGCAGCGCGCGCGTGAAGAAGTCGTTGAAGCAGGCATAGCCGTCGGGGCCGGGGTCGGCCGCCTCGGCCATGTTCACGCCGTAACGGCCGATGAACCAAGGGATCACCCTGCGCACCCACCATCGGGCCCTGGACGCAGCGATGCGCCCGGCCAGCACCGTCAGCAGCCGCTGCGGCCAGACATACTGCGGCAGCACCGCCAGGCGGTCGAGCAGATCAGACGCGGCCACGGTGCCTGGCCCGCTGCCCGCCGCGGCCCGGGCCGCCTATGCCGCCTGTGCCGCCATCTCTGCCGCCCCCTGCCCCACGCTGCGCGCAACGCTGGAATGCCGGCAGGTGCCGCTGCCGCGAGGCCTGCTGCAGCTTGCGCAGCACCGTCAGGATGTCCGTGCGCTGGGTCTGCCCCAGCAGGCGTTCGTACATATCACCGTTGGCGATCTCGGCGGCCACGCCCGCTTCGCAGGCGGCCTGCAGGCTGGCGTAACGCTCGACCTTGCCCGGCCAGGGGTTGGCGGGCACCGCCAGGCCGTAGCGCTCGAACAGACCCAGCAGCGCCTGGATGTGACGCGCCTCGGCCTCGCGGATGTTGCTGAACGGCCGGGCCTCGCCGAAATCGGCGAGAACCTGATCGTACGTCGCCCAGGCCTTGTACTCGTCGTCGAGTGCCTCCAGCAGCACCCGCAACTCACTGTCGCTGAGAACACTCATGGCCCACCTCCTGGAACAAAGAAGCCCATCATGACGCCGGCAGACACGCGCACCATTGATCAAGGTCGCTGCAAGCGTCGATGCCGCCACAGCCAGCGGCCCGCGCCGGCCGCCAACGCCAGCCCGGCCAGCAGCCCGAAAGCGTCGGCCGCCAGGCCGCTGATGGATTCCCACTGCCGGGCGAAGACGTAGCCCGCGCCGCCGTAGAGACCGACCCAGGTCGCCTCGCCCGCGACGACGGCCGCCAGGTAGCGCGGCCAGGGATAGCGCGTGCTGCCGGCGAGCAGGTTCACCGGCAGCGCCACCGGTGTCAGCAGGAAGCGCGTGAGGCAGACGCCGCACAGACCCCGGCGCGCGAAGGGCGTTGTCGATCCGGTCCACAGCGGCGAGTCACGCAGGCGGGTCGGGATCCATGCGGCGCCGAAGCGGCCGAGCCCGTGGCTTGCGCTGTCCCCCAGCACGGCACTACAGGCCGACACCTCGTGGACGTTCAGCAGCCGGCTCACCGAAGTCGAACAGGCTATCCAGGAGGTCAAGCACGATCTGTCGAGTTGACCCCGCCGCGCCACACACAGCCCCGATCCGGAGCGCCGCGTGCCGATGAATCAAGTGCGGCTGAGTCTGCGCGGTCGACCGCCCAAGATGACTGCCGCACAGCTGCTGCAGGCCTCATCGTGCTCGTGCCCCGACGAGGGCCTACCGGCCTCGCACAAGTCGAATCAACGACGTGGCGAGCTTGCTCGTGCCCTGTCGAGAAAGGCGGGCTAGCATCGAGCGCATGAGCACCAAGATCCTGTTCGGCTTTCACGCCGTCATCGTGCGGCTGAAGACTGCGCCCGCCTCCATCAGCGAGATCCACGTCGACGCCACGCGGCGCGACGCCCGCATGCGGCAGTTCGTCGAGCGCGCCCGCGAGGCCGGCGCACGGTTGATCGAAAGCGACGACGCGCGCCTGGCGCAGCTGGCCGGCACGATGCGCCACCAGGGCGTGGTGGCGCGCGTGGCTCCGCTGGCGCAACAGCATTCGCTGGACGAGGTGCTGGACGGCGTCAGCGGCCCGCCGCTGGTGCTGGTGCTGGACAGCGTCACCGATCCGCACAACCTGGGCGCCTGCCTGCGCGTGGCCGATGGCGCCGGCGCGCATGCCGTCGTCGCACCCAAGGACCACGCCGTGGGCCTGAACGCCACCGTGGCCAAGGTGGCCAGCGGCGCTGCCGAGACGGTGCCCTACGTGATGGTCACCAACCTGGCGCGCACCCTGAACGAGATGAAGGAACGCGACATCCGCGTCGTCGGTACCAGCGACGACGCCGACGCGACGATCTACGACGTCGACCTGCGCGGCCCGGTGGCGCTGGTGCTGGGCGCCGAAGGCGCCGGCCTGCGCCAGCTCACGCGCCGGACCTGCGACGAGCTGGTGCGCATCCCGATGGCCGGCGCGGTGGAAAGCCTGAACGTGAGCGTGGCCGCAGGCGTGTGCCTGTACGAGGTGCTGCGGCAGCGGCGCGGCCGGGAGCCTCTCAACCTCTGAGCCGACGCTGGCTACACTGCGCCGCACTGCCGCAACGCCGCCTCGCCATGCCCGTCATCCAGGTCCGCCACCCGCTCGTGCGCCACAAGGTCGGCTTGCTGCGCGAACACGACATCTCGACGAAGAAGTTCCGCGAACTGACGAACGAGCTCGGCCGCCTGCTGGCCTACGAGGCGACGGCCGACTTCCCGCTGGAGACCACCACCATCGAGTGCTGGAGCGGGCCCACGACCATCGAGCAGATCGCCGGCAAGAAGGTCACCGTGGTGCCGATCCTGCGTGCCGGGCTCGGCATGCTCGACGGCGTGCTCGACATGATCCCCAACGCCCGCGTCAGCGTCGTCGGCCTGAGCCGCAACCACGAGACCCTGCAACCCGAGCACTACTTCGAGCGCTTCGTCGGCCACCTCGACGAACGCACCGCGCTCATCGTCGACCCCATGCTGGCCACCGCCGGCTCGATGATCGCCACCGTCGAGCTGCTCAAGAGCCGCGGCTGCCAGGACATCCGCGCCCTGGTGCTGGTGGCCGCGCCCGAGGGCATCCGCGCACTCGAGACCGCGCACCCCGACGTGCGCTGCTGGACGGCCGCCGTCGACAGCCACCTCAACGAGCTGGGCTACATGATCCCGGGGCTGGGCGACGCGGGCGACAAGATCTTCGGCACCAAGTAGCGGCCGGCCGACCGGCTTCAGCCGTGGCCGGCCTTCATGCGCCGCGCCACCCACAGGCTCAGACCGATCGCCGCCCCCATCCAGGCCAGCGCAGCCCACGGCAGCAAGGCGAAGCCGCCGGCGGCCAGCAGCGCGCCACCGCCGCCGGCGCCCACCGCCTGGCCGACGTAGATGGCCGAGGTGTTGAGCGCGAGCAGCGCCGAAGCGTAGGCCGGGGCACTGCCGGACAGCCGCGCCTGCTGCGCCGAGTTCGACGAGAAGCAGCCCAGCGCCCACGGCACCAGCACCAACGCCATGCCGGACACGCTGCCGGCCAGCGGCCAGGCGGCCAGCGACAGCGCCATCAGCGCGAGCGTGAAGTTGACGCAGCGCGTGGCACCCCAGCGGTCGATGCCGCGCGACAGCAGCAGATTGCCCAGCAGCCCGAAGGCGCCGAACCACAGGAACAGGAAGCTGACGCCGCCGGCGCTGGCGCCCAGCGTCTGGCGGTAGTAAGGCGCGAAGTAGCTGAACAGCGTGAACTGCCCGGCGCCGCTGAGTGCGGTCACGGCCACCATGCCCATGAACAGCGGGTTGGACAGTGCCGTGCCCCAGTTGCCCAGTGACAGCGGCCGTGGCCGCACACCGTCGGGCAGCGCGCGCCACACCCCCCACGCCGCGCCGACACTGAGCGTGGCCACCAGCGCAAAGGCCCAGCGCCAGCCCAGCGTTTCGGCGACATAGCTGTGCGCCGGCATGCCCAGCACCGAGGCCAGCGACCAGCCCAGGAAGATATAGGTGATGGCGCGCCCGCGCTGCTCGGGCGGCGCCAGCACGCTGATCGCCGCCGCCGCCTGCGGCGTGAACACCGCCGCCGCCAGCATGCTGAACACGCGCACCGGCAGCAGCGCGGCGAAGCTGGGCATCAGGGCCGAGACGGCGTGCCCCGCGGCGTACCACAGCAGTGCCAGCGTCAGCAGGCGGCGGCGGTCCCAGTGGCCCATGGTGGCGGCCAGCAAGGGCGCACCCACGCCCATGGCCACCGCGGCCACCGTGATCAGCTGGCCGCCCACTGCCGCCGAGACCTGCAGCGAGTTCGCGAGGTCGTTCAAGGATCCGGCGGTGACCATGACGCCGCAGCCGATGGCGAAATTGCCCGCCAGCAGCGCCCGGCTGGCGCGCGTCACGGTGGCCGCCGCAGCGGTCAACGGGGAGCCTTCACCGCATGACCTTCAGCGCCTCGGGGTTGACCAGGTGAGTGGGTTCGTTGCGGATGAAGTTGATGACGTTGGCAAACGCGGCGCCGAAAAAGAGCTCGTAGTTTTCCTGTTCGACGTAGCCGATGTGCGGCGTGCAGACGGCGTTTTCCAGCCGCAGCAGCGGGTGGCCCTGCAGGATGGGTTCGCTTTCGAAGACGTCCACCGCCGCCATGCCGGGGCGGCCGCGGTTGAGCGCGGCGACGAGCGCGTTCTCCTCGATCAGTTCGGCGCGCGAGGTGTTGACCAGCAGCGCCGTGGGCTTCATGCGCGACAGCGCGTCCAGGCGCACGATGTTGCGCGTCTGCTCGCTCAGCCGCAGGTGCAGCGACAGCACGTCCGAGGTCTCGAAGAAGGTCTCGCAACTGGCCGCGGCGGTGTGGCCGTCGGCGACGGCGCGCGCACGCGCCGCTTCGCTGCCCCACACCTGCACCTTCATCCCGAAAGCCACGCCGTAGCCGGCCACCAGACGGCCGATCTTGCCGTAGCCCCAGATGCCCAGCGTCTTGCCCGCCAGCACCATGCCGATGGCGAAGTTCGGTGGCACCGAAGCCGTCTTCAGCCCCGACTGCTGCCAGGCGCCATGCTTGAGGTTGCCGATGTACTGCGGCAGCCGCCGCATCGCGGCCATCACCAGCGCCCACGTCAGCTCGGCCGGCGCCACCGGCGAGCCCACGCCTTCAGCGACCGCGATGCCCAGTCGCGTGCAGGCCTCGACATCGATGTGCGGGCCGACACGGCCGGTCTGCGAGATGAGCTTCAGCCGCGGCAGCTTCTCCAGCAGCGCGCGCGGGAACTGCGTGCGCTCGCGGATCAGCACCAGCACGTCGGCATCGCGCAGTCGCACCGACAGCTGGCCGATGCCCTTGACGGTGTTGGTGAAGACCTTGGCGTTGTAAGGCTCCAGCTGCGTGGCGCACTTGAGCTTGCGCACGGCGTCCTGGTAGTCGTCGAGGATGATGATGTTCATGGGCTTGTGGGCAAGGATTCTGCCGTCTCCGGCGGCGCGGGCGCGACGGCAGTAGCATCTGCTGACTCGAACAGCCAAGGAAAGCCGCGATGAGCCTGACGATGTATTCCGCCAGCGTGCCCGTGTTCGTGCGCATGCTGGGCAACATGCAGAACTGGCTGGACAAGGCCGAGGCGCATGCCGTGGCGAGGAAGTTCGACAGCGTCAATTATCTGGGTCTGCGCCTGGCGCCCGACATGCTGCCGTTCAGCCGCCAGATCCAGATCGCCAGCGACGGCGCCAAGGGCTGCGTGGCGCGGCTGGCCGGGCTCGAGGTGCCGAAGTGGGATGACAGCGAGGCCACGCTGGCCGATCTGCGGGCGCGCGTGGTCAAGACCAGCGACTATGTGCAGACCTTCGGCGCCGGGCAGATCGACGGCAGCGAGGAACGCGAGATCCTGCTGCCGACGCGCCAGGGCGAGCCGCTGCGCTTCACCGGTGAGTCCTACCTGAAGCACTTCGTGCTGCCGAACTTCTACTTTCACGCCACCACCACCTACGCGCTGCTGCGCCACGCCGGCGTGGAGCTCGGCAAGCGCGACTATCTCGGCGCGGCCTGAGTGGCGCGGCTGCGTGGTGCCGGCTTGGCGCTGCGTTTGGGCGGCGCCTTGCGGGTGGTGCCGGCGGCGCCTGCCTTCGCTTTCGGCGGCAGCATGACCACGATCCACTGGCCGGCCTTGAACGCGGACCGGATGCCGACCTTGTTCCACAGCGCCACCTGGGCCACGCTGACGCGATAGCGGCGTGCCACGGCCGCGACGCTGTCGCCTTTGCGGCCGGCCTTGAAGGTGACGCGCCGCAGCGGCGGCGCCTCCGGCGCCAGCGTCATGACGGCGTTGTGCGCGATGTGTTCGGCGACGTCGGTGCCGGCGTGTGCCTTGCGTGGCACCAGCAGTGTCGAGCCCGCCTTGACCAGCATGCGCGCCGGGATGCGGTTGACCTCGCGCAGCCGCTCCTCGCTCATGCCCACCAGGCGCGCCGCCTCGGCCGGTTGCACCGTCTTCGGCGCCACCCAGGCGGTCCAGCTGGCGTACGGGCCGGGGTGCTTGGCCAGCTCGCGCAGGAAACGATTGGCATGGTCGTAGGGCATGAGCACCACCGGCGTGCCGGCGGCCAGGATCACCGGCTTGTTGTGCTGCGGGTTGAGGTACTGGAACTCCTCGAGCGACATGCCCGACAGGCGCGCGGCCAGCGCGACGTCGATGTCGCGGTCGATCGCCACCGCCAGGAAGTAGGGGTGGCTCTCCAGCGGCGGCAGCGGTAGGCCGAAGGCCTCGGGATGGGCCACGATGTTCATCACCGCCTGCAGCTTGGGCACGTAGTTGCGCGTCTCGTCGGGCATGCGCAGGCTGGCGTAGTCGGTGTCCTTCCTGGCCATGCGGTTGCGGTGGATGGCCCGCTGCACATTGCCCTGCCCCCAGTTGTAGGCCGCCAGCGCCAGATGCCAGTCGCCGAACTGCGTGTGCAGCTGCTGCAGGTAGTCCAGCGCGGCGCGTGTCGAGGCCAGCACGTCGCGGCGATCGTCGCGGAACAGGTTCTGGCGCAGCTCGAAGTCCTTGCCGGTGGCCGGCATGAACTGCCACATGCCCGAGGCCCTTGCGTGCGAGACGGCCTGCGGGTTGAAGGCGCTCTCGATGAAGGGCAGCAGCGCCAGTTCGCTGGGCAGGCCGCGCCGCTCGACCTCTTCGACGATGTGGAAGAGGTAGCGGCTGCCGCGCTCGGTCATGCGCTGCACGTAGTCGGGACGACTGGCGTACCACTGCTCCCACTTCTGCACCAGATCGCCTTCCAGCGCGGGTAGCGCATAACCTTCGCGCAAGCGCTGCCAGAGGTCGCTGCGTTCGGCGTCCTGTTCGGGGTCGAGCCGGGAGCGCGGCTGCAGCGGTGCCAGCACGATGTCGGCCTCGAAAGGCTGCGCCTGCGCCCTGACTTCGAGGGCGCCGAATTCAGGCTCGGCGGGCAGTTCCGCGGCGATCGGCGCCGCCACCAGCGCCGGCTCAGTGGCGGTCAGGCTGGCGCAGCCGGTGGCGAGGGCGGCGGCCGCCAAGGCGGTCGACAAGGCAAGACACCGCACGCGTGCCGGCAGCTCAGACAGGTTCATCGGAATCGGTTCTTCCATTCGCGCAGCGCGGTGAACACTGCCACGGTCTCGTCGCTGGCCGCACCCTGGGCGCGCGCCGAAGCGACGACCTCGGGCGCGTCGCAGCGCAGAAACGGGTTGATCCGCCTTTCCAGGCCGATCGATGAGGGCAGCGTCGGCAGGCCGGCGTCGCGCCGCGCGTGACAGCGCTGTTCGTATTCGGCACGCGCCGTGTTGCCGGGCTCCACCGCCGCCGCGAAGCGCAGGTTCGACAGCGTGTATTCATGCGTGCAGCAGACCTGCGTATCCGCCGGCAGTGCGGCCAGCCGGTCCAGCGAGGTCTTCATCTGCGCCGGCGTGCCCTCGAAGAGGCGGCCGCAGCCGGCCGAAAAGAGTGTGTCGCCGCAGAACAGGAGCGGTGCCTTCGCTGCGGCATCGGTCTGCTGCAGGTAGGCGATGTGCCCGGCGGTGTGGCCGGGGACGTCGAGCACCGAAAAGCGCAGCCCCAGCACCTCGATGGACTCGCCTTCGTGGAGTGCAAGGTAGGGGCCGGGGATCGTCTCGCGCGCCGGGCCGTACACGGGGCCCTGCAGGCGCGGCCGCAAGTCGTCGACGCCGCCGACATGATCGGGGTGGTGGTGCGTCACTAGAATGCCGGCCAGCGCGAGGCCCTGGGCGTCGAGAGCGGCACGCACCGGTGCTGCATCGCCCGGATCCACCACCACGGCACGTGCGCCGTCGTGAAGCATCCAGATGTAGTTGTCGGCAAAGGCGGGCAGGGCGATCAGGTTCATCATGACGAGGGACGAGTCGATTATAGAGATGGGGGCCTGGCTGCGCACCGCCCCGGGCCGCCACCTGCTGGCGTGGGAACAGTCCCGGCTCGACCATGCGGTGACCGACGCCTTCGGCTTTCACGCCGTCCAGCTGGGCTTGCCCGAACTCGATGGCCTGCGCGCCAACCGCATGCCGCACCGCTGGGTGGCCAGCGACTCGCTGGTGGTGCCCGAGGCGCTGCCGATGCCGCCGCCGCTGGACGCGCTGATCACCACGCTGCCGGCGCACGAGCCGATCAGCCTGCACTGCGACTTCGACGCGCTGCCCTTCCCCAACGCCAGCATCGACCTGCTGGTGCTGCCGCATGCGCTGGAGCTGGCGCGTGACCCGCACCTCACGCTGCGCGAGGTCGAGCGTGTGCTGGTGCCCGAGGGCCGGCTCGTCATCGCCGGCTTCAACCCCGCCAGCCTGTGGGGCCTGCGCCAGCGCGCCGGCCACCTGCGGCGCCGGCTGGGTTGCGGCCGCGAGCAGGGCCTGTACCTGCCGCGGGCGGGGGAATTCATCGGCTACTGGCGACTGCGCGACTGGCTGCGCCTGCTCGGCTTCGAGGTCGAGGCCGGCCGCTTCGGCTGCTGGCGGCCGCCTGTCAACACCGACAAGTGGCTGCAGCGCTTTGCCTGGATGGACCGCGTCGGTGACCGCTGGTGGCCGGTGCTGGGGGCGGTGTACTTCCTGGTGGCGGTCAAGCGCGTGCGCGGCATGCGGCTGGTGGGCCTGGTGCGCAACGAGAAGCGCAAGGCGCATGCAGCGCCGGCGGCAGTGGCGAACCGACGGCGCGAAGCGGCGCGCGCCGAGGCCGAAATGGAATCCTGATGAGTGGGGTGAGTCATGTGGTCATCTACGCCGACGGCGCCTGCCGCGGCAACCCGGGCCCCGGCGGCTGGGGCGCATGGCTGAAGAGCGGCGAACGCGAGAAGGAGCTCTTCGGCGGTGACAGGCTCACCACCAACAACCGCATGGAGCTGACCGCGGTGATCGAGGCGCTGGCCTCGCTGAAGCGGCGCTGCAAGGTCACGATCTACACCGACAGCGCCTACGTGAAGGACGGCATCACGAGCTGGATCCACAACTGGAAGGCGCGCGGCTGGAAGACCGCCAGCCGGCAGCCGGTGAAGAACATCGAGCTGTGGCAGCGCCTGGACGAGCTCAACGCTGCGCACGAGGTGCACTGGCGCTGGGTCAAGGGCCATGCGGGCGACCCGGGCAACGAACGTGCCGACCAGTTGGCCAACCGCGGTGTCGACGCCGTGCTCGGCTGAAGCTCGCGCTGGCGCGGCGGGTTCAGGCCCCGGCTCGGCGGCAATCGTGACAGGTCGTTAAAGTCGCTGGTTTCCGTCGCCGCGAGAGTTGCCCTTGAAGAAGATCTATACGGTCGTGGCCGTGGTTGGTATCGCTGTGGCCGGCGGTGCTGCCTGGTGGTGGCAGAACCAGCCCAGGCACGCAGTGCCGGTGGCCGGCGTCGCGCCGGGCGCCGGCCACCGGCAC
>JACZKT010000684.1 GCA_014859905.1 Rubrivivax sp. | reverse complement strand
CCAGTCGCGGTCGATCGGCGAGCGCAGCTCGAACCAGCGGCTGCCGGTGCGTGGCTGTGCGCCGATGCACATCGCGTGGTCGGCGCCCAGTCTGCGCCGCACCTGTACCAGGGCCTCGTCGAAGCGCTGGTGCAGCGACGGCGGCGGGTCGAACATCGTGGCATAGGTCAGGCGGTAGGGCGTGGTGGGTGTGGTCATGGTGCGGGTGGTTTGGTTCTCGTTGGCCGAGTCCGTGATGACTGGGGGCGGCAGCGGCGTTCAGCGCAGGCGAAGTATGCAGGGGCAGGAGCGACGATCCGCCGCAGGCCGGCCCCGGCGCAGTCGACATCAGCGCCCGCCGGACTGCATCTCCCGCTTCAGCCTGGCCACCATCAGCCGCGCGTAGAGCGCGGGCGCCAGTCGCGACAGCCACCACGACGAGCGCGACACGATGTCGGGCAGCAGCAGGCGGCGCTCTCTTGTCGCGGCCTGGAAGATCTTGTCGGCGATAGCCTCGGGGCTGGACCGCGCACCGACGATGGCCTGTGGATGGCGCGCCGGCAGGCCCTGGCCGTCGAGCGCGTTCTTCTCGATGCCGGTCTGGATGAACGACGGGCAGACCAGCAGCACCTTCACGCCCAGGGGTTCGACCTCGGTGCGCAGGCTGTCGAAGAAACCGTGCAGCGCATGTTTGCTCGCCGCGTAGCCGGTGCGGGCGATCAGCGGCGCGAAGCCGGCGACGCTGGAGATCGCGACGACCATGCCGCGGCGGGCCACGAGTTCGTCCAGCGCCGCATGCGTGCAGTGCAGGGCACCGAAGAAGTTCACCGCCATGACGCGGCGTATCACCGCCGTTTCGGTGCCGGCGAAGGCGCTGCGGTGCGTGATGCCGGCGTTGTTCACCAGCACGTCGATGGCGCCGAAGGATCGCTTCGCTTCGGCCATCGCCTGCAGGCAGTCGTCTTCGACCGTCACGTCGCAGGCTGCTGTGATGGCGGCGATGCCGGCTTCGTGCAGGTCCGCCAGCAGCGCATCCAGCGCCGGCGTTTCGCGATCCAGTGCCACGATCCTGGCGCCGGCGCGGCCGAAGCGCAGGCACAGCGCCCGCCCGAGGCCGCCGGCGGCCCCGGTGACGACGACGACCTTGTCGGCGAAGTCGCGCACGTTCAGTGCCCGTCGCTTCGGACGCTGTCTAAGCGCCGGTCCATCGGCCTATGCCGTGCGTGACGGTCCGAGCTTGCGCGCCGCACGCCAGAACTCGAACGCCTCGACCGAGGTCTTGCGCGGGACATAGCCGAACTCCTCCTTGAGTTTTCTGTTGGACAGCACCGGGCGATAGCGCAGGAAGTCCAGCTGCTCCGGCCCGTAGGGGGTCAGGCGCAAAGTCTTCAGCACCGCCAGCGCGCCCCGCAAGGCCCAGGCCGGCAGCACCCGACAGCGTTTGCCGAGTCGGGCAGCGATGTCATGGATCGTCAGCGCGCCGTCGCCGGCGACGTTGAAGATGCCCGTCGCGTCGGTCGCCAGGGCCTGCAGGAAGCAGCCCACCACGTCCTGGTCCCAGACGAAGACGAACGGGCTGTCGGCGCCCCGGATCGCGATCGGCCGCGGCTGCTCGAACAGATCGGTGATCTGGTTGTGCACCGTCGCGCCCAGGATGGTGCCGATGCGAAAGACGACCTGCTTCAACTCGGGGTGCTCGACGCGCCAGCGCGCCAGCATCTCCTCCACCAGCCGCTTGTGCCAGGCATAGGCGAAGGCCTGGTTGCCGCGGATCGGCTGCTCCTCGCTGATCCAGGCCGGGTTGTCGGGGTGGTAGCCATAGGCCGCGCCGCTGGAACTGACGATGATCTGGCGCACCCCGACCGCCAGGCAGGCCTCGAGCACGTTCTCGGTGCCCAACACGTCGACCGAGTATTCGAACTCGCGCTTGCTGTGCCTGCCCGGGGTGACGATGGAGGCCAGGTGCACCACGGCATCGGGCCGGCAACGCTGGAAGATCTCGACGAGTGCGGGCGAGCGCACGTCGGCCTGTACGTACTCGACCCCGGCAACCCGGTGTTCCACGGGCACTTCGCGCACGTCGGCGGCGAAGATGCGGCCGACCGGGATGGCCCCGGCGGCCAGTGCCGCCACGACCTGCGAGCCGAGGTAGCCGCCGGCGCCGGTGACGAGAACGCCGTGCCCGCTCACGATGGCGGCATTGCCACAGGCGGCCGGCGCGACCACAGCGTGGCCACGGTGAGACCGGAGATGATGTGCCAGATGCCCCACCATGCGGTGACGATGGCCATGCCGCCGAGGCCGCCGAAGAAGTTGAAGATGAGCACCAGGCCGAGCGCCGAATTCTGGATGCCGACCTCGATCGATACCGCGCGACGGTCGCGTTCGGGCAGACCGGCGATGCGCGCCGCGTAGTAGCCCGTGGCCAGGGCCAGCGCGTTGTGCAGGAAGACAGCCAGGACCACGAAGCCGACGTAGTCAAGGAAGTGGCGCCAGTTGGCCGCCAGGGCGCCGACCACGAAGAGGCCGAAGATGGCCAGCGACAGCGCCCGCACCGGTTTGTGCGCCCGCGCCGCAAGACGTGGAAACCGGTGTCCGGTCCACATGCCCGCGGCCATCGGCAGGCCGAGCAGCAGGAACACGGCCAGCAGCATCTCCAGCGGGTCGAGCGCCACCACCTTGAGGATCTTGCTAGCCTCGGGATGCAGGCCGCCCCACAGCGACACGTTCAGCGGCGTCATCACCACCGCCACCGCGGTGGAGACCGCCGTCATCGCGATCGACAGCGCCGTGTTGCCCTTGGCGTAGTGGGTAAGGAAGTTGGAGATGTTGCCGCCCGGGCAGGCCGCCACCAGCATCATGCCCAGTGCGATGCTCGGCGCCGGCCGGATCGCCAACACGAGCCCGAAGGTGAATGCCGGCAGCAGCACGAACTGCCCGGCGAGGCCGATCAAGACCGGCTTCGGCGCCGTCAGCACGGCGCGAAAGTCCGAGCCCCTGAGGTCCAGCGCCACGCCGAACATCACCAGGCCGATGATGGCGTTCAGCGCCCACAGCGACTGCGGATTGAAGTTCAGCCGCACCAGATCCAGTTCGCTCATGTCGATGCCTCCACGCTCGGAGCGGCCTCAGGCCTTCGGCTCTTCGTGCATCTTCTTGAAGTGGATCAACCCCGGCGCCCACATGTGCTTGACCGGATCGACATCGACATGGATCACCGCGCACTTGCCCGACGCGAGCGCGCGCTGCAGCGCCGGCTTCAATTGCGCCGGGTCGCCGACGCGTTCGCCGTGTGCGCCCATGGCCAGTCCGAGCTTGTCGAACTCGATCTCGCCGAGGTCGGCCTTGATCGTCTCGTCGGGGTCGAGGTGCTTGAAGAGCATGGTCTTGAACGGCCGCAGCATGAACTGCTGGTTCATCTTGACCATGCCCCACTGCTTGTCGCACAGCACGATGTAGATCACCTGCGCGTTATTGCGCACGGCGGTCTCGACCTCCTGCGGGTGGAAACCCATCGCGCCGTCGCCGATGATGCAGCACACCGGCTTGCCGGGCCGCGCGATCGCCGCCGCCACCGCCTGCGAGGTGCCGGCGCCGAGCATGCCGAACTTGAAGGTCGAGATCACCGTGTTGGGCACCGTGACCCGGTGGTAGAACATGGCCCAGATGGTGGCGTTGCCGCCGTCGGCGACCAGCACCGAATCCTCGGGGAAGACCTCGCGGCAGGCGGCGCCGATGTGCGCCGGGTGCATCGGCACGGCCATGTCCGACAGCGCCTTGTCCCAGCCCTGGCGGTCTTCGCGCATCGTCTTGCCGTAGCCGACCACGCGTTGGCGGCGCGCGTCGAGCACGATGTCGGCGCGGCGGCGTTCGAGCTCCTCACCGAGCAGCTCGAGGAAGCGCCCGGCGTCGGCCAGGATGGCCAGGTCGGCGGGCTTGTTCAGGCCCAGCATGTCGCCGTCGATGTCGACCTGGATCGTCTTCTGCTCGGCGGGGTGGCGCCAGTACGGCGGCTTGCCCCACCAGTCGGTTTCGCCCAGCCGCGTGCCGATGATCAGCGCCACGTCGGCGTCGTTGCGCACCTGGTGGTTGAGCTTGACGTGCGGCATCGTGATGGCCAGCGGCGAGGTCTCGTTCAACAGGCCGCGCGCCGCCCAGCTGGTGGTCACCGGTGCGTGCAGCAGCTCGGCGACGCGCTTCAAGGCGTCGTAGGCGGCGGCGTGGATGATGCCGCTGCCGGCATGGATCATCGGTGCCTGGGCCGCGATCAGCCACTGCGCGGCGCGCGCGACCTGCTCGGCCGTTGGCGTCACCGGGTCGGTATGGCGGTACTGGTGCGGCGCCCAGATCGCCACGTCGGCCTTGAACTTGCCGTTCATGATGGTTTCCGGCACGTCCACGTGCACCACGCCGGGCCGCCCCTCAAAGCTCTTGCGCAGCGCCTTGCGCACGAGCTCGGGCACGCGGTCGAAGGACGACACGGCGGCGCTCCACTTGGCGATCTTGCCGATCACGCCGCTCTGGTCGAAGCACTGGTAGCTGCCGCCCCGGTCGGGGTACATGATGCTGGGCCGGCGCGCGCTGGTGACGGCCAGCACGCGGTTGCCGTCGGCCTGCTCGACCACCAGGCCGGGCAGCAGATTGGCCACGCCCGGGCCGTTGCTGGCCATGCACACGCCGAGCTTGCCGGTCAGCCGCGCATAGGTGCCGGCCATGTGCGCGGCGCAGGTCTCGTGGCGCGGCGTGACGATCTCGATGCCGAGCCGGTGCAAGGCCACGTAGAAGCCGAAATAGGTGCCGTCGATGATGCCGAAGACCTTCTCGACGCCTTCGTTCTGCAGCATGCGGGCGATGATTTCGCCGCCGGTGGTTTCTGCCATGTTGCCGTCTCCTCTTTTCGGCAAGTATCCATGGTCCGGCATCGACGGCGACGACCCGGCGCGGTCTGCCGCCGAACTTGGGCGCCCCGGGACGGCAGGGCTCGTGCGCCGCGCGTGGCCGGCAGCACCACCCGCCGCATTGATGCCGGTCAAGCGGCGCGGCTGGGCGGCTGCCGAGAATCCGCCGATGCGAACGTCTCGTTC
>JACZKT010000683.1 GCA_014859905.1 Rubrivivax sp. | reverse complement strand
CACGAGCACCGCCACCAGCCCCGCCACGCCCAGCAGGGCCAGCAACTGCGTGCGTGCCGGCAGCGTCTGCAAGCGTGTGGCGATGCCGGGCGCGGCAGGCACGAGGGGGGTGGGAGCGGTCGGTGTGACGGCGTTATCCATGAGGGTTGGGCAGAACTCCGGGGTTGGCGGCATTGTTGGCCGGGCGCTGCCCTCCGGTGGCACGAGAAGGCCCGGGAAGACTTGCCTGTTCGGGCCATCGGGCGGCGGCGTGCCGGCCTACAGTGGACCTGCCATGTCAGACCTCATGAAACTCGGACTGCGCCCCTTCGACTTCCAGCAGGCGCTGTCGCGCGCCGGGCTGGGGCCCGACGGCATGCCGCGCACCCCGGGCGCGGAACGCGGCAGCGGCGTCGACTTCCGCGCCGCCCTGAGCGATGCGCTCAAGGGCGTGAGCGAAACCCAATTCGAGGCCCAGCGGCTGCAGCGCGAGCTGAGCCTGGAGAACCCGGCTGTGGGGCTGGAGGAAACGATGCTGGCGATGCAGAAGTCGCAACTCGGCTTCCAGGCCACGCTGCAGGTGCGCAACCGGCTCGTGCAGGCCTACAGCGAGATCATGAACATGCAGGTGTGACCCGCACGTGAAGGTGCACCGATGCGGCAGCGTTCAATCCGCCGCGTTGGCCAGCGCGAAGGGTGGCGGCAAGGCAGCTGCCGGCACCGTGTGGCGGGCGTGGTGCGGCAAGCGCTCCACCGGCATCGGCCGGCCCAGCAGGTAGCCCTGCAGTTCGTCGCAGCCGTGCCGGCACAGCGCCTGGCGCTGGACGTCGGTCTCCACGCCCTCGGCGTTGACGCGAATCGACAGCGTATGGGCCAGGGTGACGATCGAACGCACGATCACGTCGACCTTGCCGTCGCCGCCGAGACCCTGCGTGAAGGCACGGTCGATCTTCAGCTTGTCGAACGGGAAGCGCCACAGGTAGGCCAGGCTCGAGTAGCCGGTGCCGAAGTCATCCATGGCGATGCGCACGCCCAAGGCGTGCAGCGAGTGCAACGTCACAAGCACCTCTTCGGTGTCGCTCATGAGCAGCGACTCGGTGATCTCCAGCTCCAGCCGGCGCGGCGACAGCCCCGAGCTGGCCAGTGCCGATCGCACCTCGTCGACGATGGCCCCCTGGCGGCGGAACTGCGCCGGCGACAGGTTCACCGCCACCGAAACGCTGGCGGGCCACGCCACGGCTTCCTGGCAGGCGCGTTGCAGCACCCAGCGGCCGAGGGCTTCGATGTCGCCGAATTCCTCGGCCACCGGGATGAACTCCACCGGGGGCACCATGCCCCGGGTGGGGTGCGGCCAGCGTGCCAGCGCCTCGTAGCCGATCAGGCCCTGGCCGTGGGCTGCGAACACCGGTTGGAAGTGCAGCTCGAGTTCACCATCGGCCAGTGCCTTGCGCAGGTCCCTGGCGAGGCTGCGGCGGTCCTGCAGGGCGCGGTCCAGCGCCGCGTCGTAGAAACTCCAGCTGGCACAGCCGCCGGACTTGGCGCGCTGCAACGCCAGCTCGGCGTTGTGCAGCAAGGTGTCGGCATCCATGCCATCGACACCATGGATCGCGACCCCGACGCTGCTGGTGACCACGACGGGGCCCGCGGCACCAGCCATCGCGTACGGTTGGGTCAGGCTGTCGATGATGCGCTGCGCCAGTGCCTTGACCGATGCGCTGTCGCAGGCCTCGCGCTGCAGCACCGCGTAGCGGTCGCCAGCCAGCCGGGCCAGCAGATCGGCGTCGCGCAGCACGCCGCGCAGTCGCTCGGCCACCAGGCGCAGCAGGCGGTCGCCGCTGGCGTGGCCATGCGCATCGTTGACATCGCTGAAGCGGTCGAGGTCGATGCAGAGCACGGCCAGGTCGGGTTTGCCGTCGGGCCGTTCGGCGCAGGCGTGCTCCAGGGCGTCGCGGAAGCTGGCGGCATTGAGCGCGCCGGTGAGCACGTCGTGGCGCGACAGATACTGCAGGCGGGACTCGGTGTCGCGCTCGTGGCGCACGCGCCAGCGCCAGAGCAGGGCGCCGAGCAGGAACACCCCGCCGAGCACCGAACTGGCGGTGAGCACAGCACCGCGGAACGACGCCGCGGTGGTGCGGGCGACTTCGGTCTGGTCGAGGTAGACCTCGACGACGCCGATGACGTGGCGACCGTGGCGCACCGGCACATAGGCTTCGCTGTAGACCTCGGGCCGGCCGTCGCCGCCACGGCGCAATTCGATCAGGTTCGTGCCCTCGCGCGCGGCACGCGCGGCCTTGGCCCGGTCGGCGGCGCTGATGTCTTCGGGCCGCGGCGCGGTGCCCACCGACTCGGACACCAGCAGCAGGCGGCCGCCGGGGTCGTAGAGCTTGAATCGGAACAGGCCGGCGGTGCCGCGCAGGCTGGTCAGCCGTTCCTGCGCCTGCGGCGTGGGCAGGTCACCGCTGAAGACGAGGTCGATGTCGGGCACGTGGGCGGCGATGTGCCGGGC
>JACZKT010000682.1 GCA_014859905.1 Rubrivivax sp. | reverse complement strand
CGCGGCGGCTCGCGCCGGCCAGGCTCGGGCCGCGGGCCCGCTGCAGCCAGCAGCTCAGCGAAAGGGGACGGTCAGCCGCCCTTGGCGGCGCGCTTTCCCGGGTTCTTCTTGCTGCGCGTGTGCGAGCCGCGCTCCTTGCTGATCTTCTGGCCGCGGGCGGTGGTGAGGTTGGTGCTGGGCGTGGGCGGCACGGGCGGCGTGGCGCGGCGGTCGGCTTCGGTTCTGATCTTGTTGGCCATGATGGGCTCCGGCAATGTATGGGCGAAAGGCGGATTAGGCCACAAGGCGGGCGCGGCGACAGCCGGCCGTGGCGCCCACGCAGCACGACCCGCCGGCAGCGCCTGCACGGGCGCGACTTCCGTGTCGGTGGTGCCGCGCCAATTCCGGGGCCAAGCCTCAATGCCCTTCGAAGCCCACCAGCGTGTACAGCGCCAGGCCCGAGGCGCGCAGCCGGTTCGAGCCGCCGAGCTCGGGCAGGTCGACGATGGCCGCGCCCTCGATGACCTGCGCGCCCAGCCGCTCGAGCAGCTTCTTGCCCGCCATCATGGTGCCGCCGGTGGCGATGAGGTCGTCGATGAGCACCACGCGGTCGCCCGGCTTGACGGCGTCGGTGTGCATCTCCACCGTGGCGCTGCCGTATTCCAGCTCGTAGGTTTCCTCGACCGTGGTGAAGGGCAGCTTGCCCTTCTTGCGGATGGGCACGAAACCGACGTTCAGCTCGTAGGCCACGACGCTGCCGATGATGAAGCCGCGCGCGTCGAGCCCGGCGATGACATCGGGCCGCACGTCGAAGTAGCGGTGCACGAACTGGTCGATCAGGACGCGAAAGACGCGTGGCCGGCTGAGCAGCGGGGTGATGTCGCGGAACATGACGCCCGGCGCCGGCCAGTCGGGCACGGTGCGGATGTGCGAGCGGATGTACTCCGAAGGCGAGGCAACCGGATCGACGGCCATGCCTGGAATGATAGGCCGCCGGCAGCGGCGCAGCCGCTCAGGCCGGGGCCAGACGCGCCAGCACCTGCACCTCGCCCGCCGGTCCGGCGCGCAGCACCAGGCCGGTGGCCAGCACACTGCGGCGTTGAGTCATCGTCAGTCCAGCAGCAGCGGGCAGGGGCGGCGTCAACCGCGCAGCAGTTTTTCCTCGGCCAGCGCCAGCGGTTCGGGCAGTCCTGAAAGCACCAGCGTATCGCCCGCCGCCAGCACGTGCTCGGGCACCGGCGGAGCACCCCCACCGCCGGCATGCCGTATCGACACCACGCCCACGCCCAGCGCGTACAGCGCCAGGCCATCCAGGGCCTGTCCGATGCAGCGCGCCGCGCTCGGCACCGTCACGCTCTGCAGCCGCGCCTGCTGCAGTTCTTCCACGGTGTCGTCGTCGGCGCCGTGGAAGTAGCCGCGAAGCAGGCTGTAGCGGGCGTCGCGCGCGTCGCGCGTGATGCGGATGACACGCTTCATCGGCACGCCCACCAGCGCCAGCGCGTGGCTGGCCAGCATCAGCGAACCTTCGATGGCCTCGGGCACGACTTCGGTGGCGCCGGCGGCGCGCAGCTTGTCGATGTCGGTGTCGTCCACCGTGCGCACGACGACCGGGACCTGCGGCGCGTGTTCCTGCACCAGGCGCAGGATCTTCAGCGCCGAAGGCGTGTCGTGATAACTGACGACCACCGCCGCGGCGCGCGCCAGGCCGGCGGCCATCAGGCTTTGCAGCCGCGCGGCGTCGCCGAAAACCACGCTCTGCCCGGCGGCGGCGGCCTGGCGCACGCGGTCGGGATCGAGGTCCAGCGCCATGTAGGGAATGCCTTCGGGCACCAGCAGCCGCGCCAGGTTCTGGCCGCTGCGGCCGTAGCCGCAGATGATGACGTGGCGCTCGGTGGCGATGGCCCGGCGCGCGATCGTCGTCAAGGCCACTGACTGCATCATCCAGTCACTGGCGCTGAGCCGGTTGACGATGCG
This sequence comes from Rubrivivax sp., assembly GCA_014859905.1. Classification (GTDB taxonomy): domain Bacteria; phylum Pseudomonadota; class Gammaproteobacteria; order Burkholderiales; family Burkholderiaceae_C; genus Rubrivivax. Next base: position 2,590 of record JACZKT010000682.1, on the reverse strand, counting down.
GTTGCTGTACAGGATGAGGAAGGGCGTGGCCAGCATCGAAAGCACCATGCTGGCCAGCACCGGACTCATCCACTCGGGCGCCACCAGGCCGCGGGCGGCGCCCAGCGTGAGCAGCACGAAACCGAACTCTCCGGCCTGCGCCAGGTACAGGCCGGTGCGCAGCGCCACGCCGGGCTGGGTGCCGAAGGCACGCGCCAGCGCCGCCACCAGCACGAACTTGACGAGCACCGGCCCGGTGGTGAGCAGCAGCACCAGGAACCACTGGTCGAGCACCGGGCGCCAGTCGAGCTTCATGCCGATGGTGATGAAGAACAGGCCCAGCAGCACGTCGTGGAAGGGCCGGATGTCGGTCTCGACCTGGTGCTTGTATTCGGTCTCGGCGACCAGCATGCCGGCGACGAAGGCGCCCAGCGCCAGCGACAGCCCGAAATGCTCGGTGACCCAGGCCAGGCCCAGCGTGATGAGCAGCAGGTTCAGCACGAACAGCTCTTCGCTCTTGCGCCGCGCCACCTGCGTCAGCCACCAGCGCATCACGCGCTGCCCGCCGACCAGCAGCACGGTCAGCAGCACGGCGGCCTTGAGCAGGGCCCAGCCCATCGCGGTGGCCAGTTGTTCGCCGCTGGAGCCCAGCGCCGGGATCAGCACCAGCAGCGGCACCACGGCCAGGTCCTGGAACAGCAGCACGCCCATCACGCGGCGGCCGTGTTCGGCCTCGAGTTCCAGCCTTTCGGCCAGCAGCTTGGCGACGATGGCGGTGGACGACATGGCCATCGCGCCGCCCAGCACCACCGCGCCCTGCCAGCCCATCTCCCAGGGGCGTGTGGAGAAGCGGCCCCACAGCCAGACGAGCAGGAAGTGCCCGGCCAGCGTGCCGACCATCGTCAGCACCACCTGCGACATGCCCAGCCCGAACACCAGCGTGCGCATGCTGCGCAGCTTGGGCAGGTTGAATTCGAGCCCGATGACGAACATCAGGAACACGACGCCGAACTCGGCCAGGTACTGCACGCTGGCGGTGTCCTGCGCAAAGGCCAGCGCGTGGGGGCCGATCAGCACGCCCACCACCAGGTAGCCCAGCATCGGCGGCAACTTCAGGGTGCGGCAGGCGACGACGCCGGCCACCGCGGCGACCAGATACAGCAGAGTCAGCTCGAGGGTGGTCGCCATGGGTGCCTAGAATGGCTCGATCGTATTCGAGACCGCCACCGTGAATTCCCCGCGCCCCTTCGACGCCGCGCGTGCGCTGCGCCTGGCGCAGCGCACTTTCGAGATCGAGGCCCGTGCGCTGCTGGGGCTGGCGGCGCGCCAGGGTGCGGGTTTCGCGCGCGCCGTGCAGGCGATGCTGAACTGCCGCGGCCGCGTCGTCGTGATGGGCATGGGCAAGAGCGGCCACGTCGGCCGCAAGACCGCGGCCACGCTGGCGTCCACTGGCACGCCGGCCTTCTTCGTGCACCCGGCCGAGGCCAGCCACGGCGATCTGGGCATGGTGATGTCCGGCGACGTCGTGCTGGCCATCAGCAACAGCGGCGAGAGCGACGAGCTGGCGGCCATCCTGCCGGCGATGCGGCGCCTGGGCGTCACGCTGGTGGTGATGACAGCGCAGCCCGAGTCCACGCTGGCCAGGCACGCCGACATGGTGCTGTCCAGCGCGGTCGACGAAGAGGCCTGCCCGCTGAACCTGGCCCCCACCGCCAGCACCACGGCGCAGATGGCGCTGGGCGACGCGCTGGCGGTGGCGCTGCTCGACGCGCGCGGTTTCCGCGAGGAGGACTTCGCGCGCTCGCACCCCGGCGGCGCGCTCGGCCGCAAGCTGCTGATGCACGTGCGCGACCTCATGCGCAGTGGCGACGCGGTGCCGCGGGTGGCACCCGACGCCAGCTTCAACGAGCTGCTGCGCGAGATGACCGGCAAGGGCCTGGGTTTCACCGCCGTGGCCGACGCCGAAGGCCGCCCGATCGGCATCTTCACCGACGGCGACCTGCGCCGCCTCATCGAGCGCGGCGCCGACCTGCGCACCCTGAGTGCCGTCGACGCCATGCACCGCAGCCCGCGGCTGGTGCGCGCCGACGCGCTGGCGGTGGACGCAGCCGGCGTCATGGAGCAGCACCACATCACCAGCGTGCTGGTGGTCGACGAAGCCGGGCTGCTGGTGGGCGCGCTCAACTCCAACGACCTGATGCGGGCCAAGGTGATATGACACCCCCCGTAGCGCCTTCGGCGCTCCCCCCCAGGAGGGCGCCGCCAGCGGCCCGGCAAAGCCGGTTCCGCGGCGGCCGCTGGGCGGTGTCGTCGCGGATGCTGCCGCGGCGCGCTGGGGCACTTCTTTGAACGTTCGGTTTCCGCCCGAGTTGCTGCTGCTGGCGCAGGGTCCGGCGCTGGGCATGAAGGCGGCCATCTTCGACGTCGATGGCGTGCTCACCGACGGCCGCCTTTACATCGGCGAACACGGCGAGACGGTCAAGGCCTTCAGCACGCTCGACGGCCACGGCCTCAAATTGCTGAAGCAGGGCGGCATCGAGCCGCTGGTCGTCAGCGGGCGCGATTCGCCGGCGCTGCGGCGGCGCGTGGCCGACCTCGGCCTGGCCCACGC
>JACZKT010000064.1 GCA_014859905.1 Rubrivivax sp. | reverse complement strand
CGCGCTGGTCCTGCCGCAACTGCCCAGGCCGGCCGCGCCGGGGCGCGGCCGGCCTGGGCAGTTGCGGCAGGACCAGCGCGGCGATGTCGACGTCGCTGCGGATCTCGCGCAGCGCTTGCAGATCCGCGCGCAGGCCGTTGAACGCCAGCAGGGCAGATCCGCAGGGCACGCAGTGCGCCGCGTGCAGCCTCAGTTCCTGGGCGGCGGATGCGCCGAGTTCGCCATCGATCAGCGCCGAGATGGCCTCGGTGCGCGGGCATCCCGCTTGGGTCCGATCGTTCATTTTCCTGTTCCGTCGTAAAGCGCGGCCAGGGCGGCACGCGCCCGGGACAGCCTGGATTTCACGGTGCCCTGGTCGATTCCCAGCGTGGTCGCCAGTTCGTCGTAACTCAAACCCTCCACCTCACGCAGCAGCACGATCTCGCACTGCTCCGGGGGCAGGCGTGCCAGCGCCGCATCCAGGCGTCGCAAACCCTGCCGGGCCTGCAATTGCGCCTCGGGGCCGGGTTGGTCCGCCGGGGCATCGTAGTCGTCGTCCAGCGGCACGAACCGCACCACCTTGCGCCGGCGCAAGACGTCGAGGGCCGCATTGGAGGCGATGCGGTAGAGCCAGGTGTGAAACTGTGCATCCGGCCGCCAGGTCGGCAGCGCCTGCCATGCATTGATGAAGACCTCCTGCGCGAGTTCCAAGGCTTCCTCCCGCGACCCGGTCAGGTTAAGCAGATGGCGATAGATCCGATCCTGGTGGCGGCGCACAAGAACACCATAGGCGGCCTGGTCGCCCTTGCGCGCGAGGACGATCAATTCGGATTCCGGTCGCCCGGTGTCGGACACGTTCGGCGCCACCTTCAGTGAATCAACGAACGAAGCGGGCAGATGTTCCACCTGCCGCGGCATCCCCGCGGAGAGAACCCAGGGACGGGTCACTCTAGAGCCCGGGCAGGGGTGCCACACTTGACTTGGATCACGCGCGGAGCTGGGATCGACGCCGCCGGCTCAACCGCGCCGGCGGCGCCAGCAGCTTATCCACGACACTGCTCAGCTTGCCCAGAATATTTGGGTTGCCCTGGTCTCTTTAGGTCAACGTCAGGCATTTCGTTGTGCCGGCGCCTGCCGGCGTCTGCCGGGGGCGGCGGGGCCGGTTCGAGTCCGTGACCGGCAGCGGTCCCTGATGCCGGATTGCAGCGGAACGCGACGGGCGACCGCTCCGGAGGATTGGTCGCTGCGATCTTTCGCCGAGCTACGTCTGCTGCACCTGGAAACCAGCCGTCGACGTCACGAGCTTCTTGACGGGCGAGCGACCGGAACTGGCCGTTAAGAGACGTTCGAACTTGCCGCCGCCTAGCGGCCGTTCGACGTCGCGACCGACCCGGTGCTGACGCTCGAGCCCTTCGGCGCGAGCGTCGGCCGTCCAGCGGGTCCGGTCGGCATCCGCCTGCCAGGTCACGGTCATGTCCAGCACTCACACCGCGGCCGCCATCGGCGGCGGTGGTCCCATGCCGCATCGCCTCCGATGTCCGCGCTGGCCGCAATCTTCTGAAGGCGCAGAGGCGCGATGCCGCGCGAGACTGCAGCACCCCGGCGCCTCTTCGTCGACATCGACGGCTTCCGCAAGCTGTCTCGCATTGCCAACTGGCGTTCGGCAGGCACTCGGCCCCTTTGCGGGTCCTTGTGTCCGGCCTCGCCCCGGAGGCCGGACCGGCTCACAGCGAGCTTGGCTTGTCCGAGCAAACACCGTGTCCTCTTCGCCGCGAGGCAGACGCCGAGGACTCCAATGCGCTTGGCCGCAACGGCCTCGTTTGCAGAACTTCACACTCGAGCCATCTTCACGACAACTGCCCGGGCGATGCTGCGATCGAATTGCCGTCTACCTCGATCGGATCCAACGCAGTCATGACCTATGCAGTGCCTTTGCAGCGAAGGCTCGTCCTGTGGGCAGCCAATTCACTCGCCCTCGCGGGCGGACTCGCCGCGGTGACCGTGCCCGTGCTGCACGCGCACGCCTCCGAGCCGGCCAGGCCGGTCGTCAAGATGCTCTCGGTCAGGCCCGAGAAGCCGGAGGTCCGGGTGAACGAGCCGGTACGCGTCTCGTTCGACCTTGAGGCACCCAGCCGATGGCACTTCTACCCGGCGGCGAAGAAGCCGCTTCTGGGTAAGCAGACGGTGTTCGAGTTCGAGGGCGCCGAGATCGCCGGGCCGATCGTCGAGCCCAGGCCCAAGTACCAGCGCGACGGCGTGCTCGAGTCCGATTTCCACGAAGGCAAGGTGACGATCACCGTGCCCATCCGGCTCTCGCCGGGAGCCGGGACGGGGCCGCGGGAACTGAAGGGCCGTGTCATCTACCAGATCTGCGACTGGAACCTGTGCCTGAATGGCCAGGCGCCGTTCCAGTTCAGCTTGAGGGTGATCGGCGGCGCGCCCGCTGCGGACCCCGTGCCGCGGTGAGCGGTTCGGCAGTCTTGGAGACGAAGGAGAGCAGATGTCGCTGCAGGGACTGAAGTTTGGCCGCCCGCGGGTCCGGACGACCGCGTTCGTTCTCGTCATGAGTCTCCTGTCCGCCGCGAGCGGACAAGGCGTGTCGGCACCCGTCTCGGATGGCGTGCCGCTCACGGCAGCGTGGCGATCGCCGACGGAGGCGGTGTACAGGATCGTCAGCCCGCTGGGCGAGCGCACGGTCACGATGATGCCGATGGCCGCGAGGCTCGACACGCTGGCTGGCAAGACGGTGTGCATGGTCTGGAACAACGCCTTCAAGGCCGACGTGACGCTGCCCGTCATCGGCGAAGCCCTGAAGAAGCGGTATCCGGACACCACGGTCGTCCCCTACACCGCGCTGCCCGTGGCGCCGCTGCCCGAACCACACGGCGTCCCGAAGCGGAACTCCGACGCCATGCAGGCGGCGCTGAAGAGCAAGCGCTGCGACGCGGTGATCACCGGCAACGGAGGCTGCGGCATCTGCACGCCGCGGGCGAATCACGCCGCGGTCCTCGCCGAGCGCAGCGGCATCCCGGCGGTGATCGTGACCAACCCCGGTTTTGACGAGCAAGCGCGGACGATGGCGCGCGACGCCGGGATGCCCTCGCTGCAGGTTGCCCTCTACCCGGACCCCTTCGACCTCGAGACGGACGCCCAACTGCAGCAGAAGACACTCTCGCTCGTGGTGCCCCGCGTGATCGACGCGCTGACCCGGCCGCTGCCGGCGTCGACGGGCACGGCATTGAAGCCAGATCCCGGGGAGATCGTTTTCGTCGGCTCGATCGACGATGCAAATCGGTATTTCGCCGACCGGGGGTGGAGTGACGGACTGGCGATCACGCCGCCGACGCGCCAGCGGGTCGAGGAGTTCTTGAAGTACACCGACTACGCGCCCCACGAGCCGATTGCGGTGTTGCCGCCCGCAAACCTGACAGCAACGCCGTGGAACATCGCCGTCAATGGCGTGATGGCCGGAAGCCGGCCCGAGCACATGCCCTTGCTGATCGCAGCGGTGCAGGCGATCGCGGATCCGGCTTTCAGGTACACGAACCACGGCGCGAGCACGCATGGCTTCACCAATTTCTTCTGGGTCAACGGGCCGCTCGCACGCCAGCTCGGCATCGACCACGGACAGGGTCTGATCGCGCACCCGGTAAACAGCGTTCTGGGTCGCGCCATGAGCCTGATCGAGCGCAATATCGCCGGCCTCAGGATCAAGGAAACGCAGATGGGCAGCTTCGGCAAGGTCGCGTCGTGGTTCCTCGCCGAAGACGAAGTGGCGGTCAACGCGCTGGGATGGGAGCCGTATCACGTGGACAAGGGGTTCGCGAAGAACGCGAACACGATTTCGGCAGGAAACAGCACCTTGTGGGGCCGCAATCTGGTGCCTTCGACCTCCGATCCGAAGGTCCTGATGCAGATCATGGCCTACGGCATCACGAACACCGAGGCGCTGGCCAGCGGCTTCACCGGCATGAGTCGCCGCTACGTGCTGATCGAGCCGGGGGTGGCCAAGATCCTCGCCGAAGGGGGCTACACCAAGCGCGGTCTGAGGCAGGACCTGATCAAGACCGGGCGCGTGACCACGCACGAGGCGACCTTCTCGCAGGTGTATGGGTCGTTCGGCCGTGTCAACCGCTCCTTCGAGGCCGAGTACGCGAGGGCCCACGCTAGCGGGAAGTCCGAGCGCGGCAGGTTGCCGCCGTGGTACCCCAGATTCCCGGGATGGGAAGAGGTCGAGACGATGCCAGCGGTCGGCATACTCGAGTTCATCGTCTGCGGGGACCCGTCGCGGAACAAGGTGCAGATCCTGGCGGGAGGGCCTGGCAACGCGATCAAGGAGATCCGCCTGCCGGCCAGCTGGGATGAACTGATGGACAAGGCCGGCTATCGGCCGCTGCGGCAGTTCGCCCTTCCATAGCCGGCGCCGGCTCGGGGCTGCCGTTGGCACCGAGCGTCCAGACAGGGTTGTCCAGGATGGTTGACCAACGACTGGTTCTCATTGCGGCAACTGTCGGCGGTGGGTCGGTAGTCCCCGTTCGCCACCGGCGGCAAGCTGCCTGTGGCTTCAGCCCGGACGGCTTGATCCACTTCTGCAGAGCATCGCGGGTGTCCAGGCCCGGATCTGGTGGCCACTGCCGCCAATCCGGTGGCAGTCGGTACATAGCCGTTCAACGGCTCGATCAAAAGCAGTCCAGCGTTGGGAACCCCGGCCGGCCGCTGATGCAGTCCCACAGCACGCAGGCCATGCCCAGGTCGCCCGTCCACAGCGTGTGGCGGCCCTGGCCGTGCGCGGTGCGTTCCTGCTCCACCTGCACGATGCCGTGCATCGCAAAGGCCCGCGCCCGGGCAAGCCAGCGCTCGTCGCCGGTGCGGGCAAACAGGTGAAGGAACGCGTGGGCATTGCCGGCCGTGCCGTGGCAGAAGGCCACGCCCTTGGCCAGCGGGCCGGCGCGCCAGGTCAGCTCGCCGGCCTGCAGCAGCAAGAGGTCCCAGGTCTCGGCGTCGGGCACGCTGCGCGGCAGCGGCGCCAGGCGGCAGACGATGCCCGCGGCGCCGTGGCAGTCCTGAACCAGCGGCGGCTTGTTCGTGAGTGAAAGCGGCGGCACTCGCGGCCACCAGTTCACGCAGTCGCCGTTGCGCAGTGCGGTGGCTTGCAGGAAGGCCAGCGCACGCGCCGCGAACGTATCGCGCAGTTCGGGCGTGATGAAGGCCGCGCCGCGCACGGCAGGGTAGGCGTTGCCGACAAAGCCGTGGCCGGCGCCGATCAGTGTCTCGACACGGCCGTAGAGGTTCTGCACCCAACCCCAGGTGCCGCCAGCGGCCTCGATGGGCTCCATTTCGTCCCACAGTCCCTGCACCGCGCGCTGCACCAGCGCGACCCAGCGGGCCTCGCCGGTGTGTTCGGCCATCGCGATGGCCGCCAGCACGCTGCCCGACGAGCCCCACAGTTGCTCTCGCACGGGGTTGTGCAGATTGCCTTCCACCACCTCGAAGAGGCGCCGCGCCACGGCGGCGTCGCGCGTGAGCTTCCATTCCAGCAATCGCAGGCCCGACTCGCCGATCAGGAACGCCGCCGTGCCATGCCGGCTGTCGGCCAGCGCCGCGACCTGCTTCGCCGCCAGACCCGCCACGAAGCTGCGGAAGTCCCAGCGCTTGTGGACCGCGCCGGCCTCTGCCAGGTGCTCGAGCGCCCAGATCGCACCGCCCGCACCGCCGTACAGCTCACACAGCGGCTCGCCGGGCGGGCCTCCGTCCTCGCGCGGGTGGGCGCGCCAGCCGCCGGCGTGGTCGAAGTCCGTCAGCGCCACGGCCACCCAGCGTTCGATGGCCGCCCGCGCGGCACCCTCGCTCCACACGTCGCCGGCCAGCGGCTCGTGGCGTTCGGGTCCGTGCAGCACCGTGGTCGTCGTCAACGTCCGTCTCCTCGCACCACACCGTCGCGCCGCGGGTCGGCGCCCCCGAACCAGCCGCTTGGTGTGCGCTGGATGGCCTGCGGGCCGCTCATTAGCTCCGCCGACCACACCTCGAGGCCGCGGGCTGTCCGCGCCGGACGATTCCTGACCCCCTGGCGATCGAACTTGACGCAGGCCCGAGTGCCGGCGCTGCTCGATGACGTCCGTGGACAACTGCAGCTGCTGGCTCCTTTCTGGTTGTCTGATCAGTAGTGTTTGCGAGGCGGCAAGAAGCGAAGGGCGTAGCCCGCAGAGGCTTGCCGCTGTGCGGCGCTCCCTGTCAGCCAGCCTGCGATGGCCATGAGCTTCGCTGCCGGGTCGCGACCCCGGTCTGCAGACGTTCAAGCGGCAGCCCCACGGTGATTAACCAGCAACGTCAGCAGCACCTTGGAAACCGGCCATCGGTCCGGTAAGGTCGCTGGCGCCTGGATGACCGCTGTGTGACCGAGATCGTGAGTTCAAGATGTGGCTGCCACCGACAGCACACGCTGCATGGCCGTCATCCGCCGCCGTGGATGGCGACAGAAGCGGCGGAGATCGAGCTCTACGAGCGGCACCGGTCCTTCGTCAGCTACGGCTTCTGCATCGCCTGCAAGACCGAGGGCGTCGCTTGACGCGAAGGGCAGCGAGGCTCGCCTCGGGCAGAAGTCCGAGGGCCGGACGCCACGGGATGCGTTGGCATACTGACGGGGAACGCCCGTCGAGCCCAACGTGACCTCTGAACCTGTTCTGCCCATCGCATGCGCCTGCTGCAATACAAGGACCTGAACCTCCGCCGCGTCAGGGCCGCGTTCGACAAGGTCAAGGCGGCCATCGAGGCGGGCGACTTCCGCTCGGCCGACGTGAAGAAGCTGCACGCCGGGCCGTACTACCGCGCGAAGCTGGCCTACGCCGACCGGCTGCTGCTGCAGTTCGCGCGTATCGAGCGTCCTGAAGGCGAGGGCGGCACCGAGACCGTGTGTCTTGCCCTGGAGGTGATCGAGAACCACGCCTACGACCGCTCGCGCTTCCTGCGCGGCGCTACGGTCGACGAATCGCGCATCGAACGCGAGCCACTCGCCGATGCGAAGGCCTCGGCACTGTCCGCCGAAGCCGAGCCGCTGCGCTGGCTGGGACCGGGCCGCACCCAGTTCGAGCTGCTGGACAAGCCCATCGTCTTCGACGAAGCGCAGGACGAGGCCTACCGCCATCCGGCGCCGCTGGTGGTGATCGGCTCCGCCGGCTCGGGCAAGACGGCGGTCACGCTGGCGCGGCTGCGCGAGGCCGAGGGCCGAGTGCTGTACGTCACGCTCTCGGCCTACCTCGCCCAGAGCGCCCGCGCGCTGCACGCCGCGCACGGCTTCGAGAACCCGAAGCAGGAGGTCGACTTCCTCAGCTACCGCGAACTGCTCGAGACGCTGCATGTTCCGACGGGCCGCGAGGTGACGCTGCCGATGTTTGCTGCCTGGTGCGAACGCCATCGCCAGAGCCTGCGGCTGCTGGGCGACATCGATGCGCAGGCACTGTTCGAGGAGTTCCGCGGCGTCATCGGCGCGCAGCCGCAGGGGCCGCTGTCACTGGCCGACTACCTGGCCCTGGGCACGCGGCAGAGCCTGCTGAACACGGCGCAGCGCGAGGTGGCACATGGCCTGTTCCAGCGCTACCGCGCCTGGCTGGCCGAGGCAGGGCTCCATGACAGCAACCTGGTCGCGCATGCCTGGCGCACCGAGATCGCGGAGAAGCAGGCGCCGGTGTACGACTTCGTCGTCATCGACGAGGTGCAGGACCTCACGCCCGTGCAACTGGCGCTCGTGCTCGCGCTGCTGAGGCACCCCGGGCAGTTCATCCTGTGCGGCGACAGCCACCAGATCGTGCACCCCAACTTCTTCAGCTGGGCGGCGCTGAAGAGCTTGTTCTGGCAGGGCCTGGCGGGCGATGCCGCACAGCGCCAGCCGCTCAAGCTGCTGCAGGCCAACTTCCGCAACACGCGCGCCGTCACCGCGCTGGCCAACCGGCTGCTGAAGATCAAGCAGGCGCGCTTCGGCTCGGTGGATCGCGAGAGCAACTTCCTCGTGCGCAGTACCTCGGCCGTGGCCGGCGAGGTGCGGCTGATCGACGCGAAGGACAAGACGCTGGCGCAGCTGGATGCGGCAACAAAGCAGTCGGCGCGGCATGCGGTCATCGTGCTGCGTGACGAGGACAAGCCCGCCGCGAGGCAGGCCTTCCACACGCCGCTGGTGTTCTCGGTGCACGAGGCCAAGGGCCTGGAGTACCCGCACGTGCTGCTGTTCAAGCTGGTGTCGGGCCAGCGCCAGGCCTATGCCGAGGTGTGCGAGGGCGTGAGAGAGGCCGACCTGCAAGGCGACGATCTCGAGTACCGCCGTGCCCGCGACAAGGCCGACAAGTCGCTGGAGCTGTACAAGTTCCAGGTCAACGCGCTCTACGCGGCGATGACGCGCGCGGTCGAGACGCTGACGTTGGTGGAGCAGGACACCGGCCACCTGCTGCTCACCATGCTGGGCCTGCAGCTGGGCGAGGCGGTGGCCCAGCCGGTGGCGAAGTCCAGCCAGGACGAGTGGGCGCAGGAGGCGCGCCGGCTCGAGCTGCAGGGCAAGGCCGAGCAGGCACAGGCCATCCGCGATGCATTCCTGCAGCACAAGCCCGTGCCCTGGGTGCCGTGGAGCCTGGCGTTGATCGAGGACCTGTTTCCCAAGGCGTTGGATCCACAGAACCCGAGCAGCAAGCCGCGGCAGACCGTGTTCGACTATGCGCTGTGGCACGGCCAGCATGCGTGGATCGAGTCACTGGCAAACGTTGGATTCGCCCCGGCCCGCGGGCTGATGGAAGAACATGAGTTCGCCGGCGCCGGCACGCTGCTGCCGCCGCGCTACGGCTTCGAAGGTCCCTGGCTGGCGCGGCAACAACTGGTTCGCCGCACCGTGGCCGCCGTGCACCAGCGCCACCTGCAGCCCTACCAGGCGAAGAGCTTCAAGGACATCCTTCGCCTGGCCGACCTGCACGGTCCCGACCACGCCACGCCGGTGGGTGCCACGCCGCTGATGCTGGCCGCGATGGCCGGCAATGCACCGCTCGTGCAGGCGCTGCTGGCCAAGGGGGCCGACCCGGAACGACGCGACGAGTTCGGCCACAGCGCATGGGACCAGGCCGTCGGCCGCGCGATGCGGGAGGCCGCTTTCGCGGGCACCGGGCTGCCGGCGCTCTTCGACCTGCTCGCGCCGCCGGCGCTGGACGTGCAGACCGAGGGGCGCCTGGTGCGGCTTGAGCGACACCAGGGCGAGTACTGGGTGCTGACGCTGATGCTGGCGGGGCTGAAGACGCAATGGTCGCAGTGCGTCACGCGCCGGCAGGACCCCTACAAGATGCTGGCCGGCTTCTTCGCCGACCAGTTGCACGACGTGCTGCAGGAGCTGCCCGCCTGGTTGTGGCCCGAGCCGCGCCGCAAGCGCACCTACGTCAACCAGGTGCTGGCCCGCGCCGAAGTGCACAGCAGCTACCGGCCGGCGCGCCGGCTGTGGGTGCGCACGCGCAACGGGCACTACTTTCCGAACCCGCAGATGCAGCTGCGCGTGGGCGACGGCTGGCAGCCTGTCTACGACCGGCTGGCTCTCCATTGGATCGACCGCGGCTGCGGCCGCGAGATCGACCACCGGCCGCGGCCGGTGGAGTCGATCCAATGGGTGCGGGAGGCGCTGGAGCGCGTCGTGCAGGACGAGCCGCCGCCGGCAGACGCGGACGGGCAGCAACGGCTGTTCTGAGGGTGCGGCGGGCCGCCTCTGCGTCCATGCCGTGCCGGCCAGGGGCAGCAGGGCCCCGCGCGTTCGCGCAGCGCCGAGGGGATGGGTTGCTGACCTCGATCCGCGACGTTCTCGAGCGCCACGGCGCAGCGGTGAGCTCGGCCTGGCTCTTTGGCAGCGTCGCGCGCGGCGAGGATTCGCCCGCCAGCGACCTGGACATCGCGCTCGTCGTTCGGTGTCAGGCCGTGGCCGACCGGATCGGCGAAGACCTGATGCCGCTGGAGGACGCGCAGCAGATCCGCATCTCGCTAACGGCACTCGCGGTCAAGGAGTACGCAGTGCTGCCAGTGGGCGACCTCCGGTGGGCCAACGTCGTGCGCGACGACCGCATCCTCGAGGGTTCGGCACCCGAGCAGGCCCGGCGGCGCCTGACGAAGATGGCGGGATGACGGGCCAGGAGCGACGACAGAAGGCCGATGTGGGGCACCCGCCGGCGCGGTTGCCTGCGCCCGCGTTCGTGTCGGCAAGACCAGCGACAATAGCGCACCGGCAAATGACAGAACGAATGAGGCGACCATGACCCGCGCGCAGGTGCTGCAACAACTGGCCGGCGAGCAAGGCTGAACTGGCGAATCGGTTCGGAGTCACCAGCCTCGCGCTCTTCGGATCCGCCGTCCGGGACTCGGCCCGCCTCGACAGCGATGTGGACGTTCTGGTCTCGTTCGACGGGCCGGCCACGTCGACGCCCTACTTCGGTGTCCAGTTCTTCCTCGAGGATCTCCTCGGCCGTCCCGTCGATCTGGTCACCGACAAGGCGCTTCGGGTCGTCATGCAAATATATGCATGACAACCCAAAGCCGCCGTCGAGAGCTCAAAAGCGGTCGTTTCCACGGTTCGACCCCGATGTCAGACGACACCTGCACCGTTCTCCCGGCGCCGCGGCCGGGCCTCCATCGGCGCACTTCAGACTCAGAAGTGAAGGGCAACACCATCGCCACGTATAGCGCTGCACCCATGGGAACCCACTACTCACATCTTTCGTATGCTGATCACGTCCAACGATGTCACTGAAGTTGACCGACGACAACACGACGCGACAGCAGCGTGAACACCAGCCCCGCGACGACCGGCCCGAGCACGTCGCGCACCGGGTGGTCCATCCACAGCACCGTGGCGACGCCGACTGCCCACGCGACCAGCCCGGTCCCGCTCCAGCCGCGTTGATGGTCGCCGTCGCGCTGCGGCACGAGCCACCACGCAGCGATCATCACACCGGCGATCGGAAGCACGGTGGCGGTCAGAAGCGACAGAAAGCCGATCAGCTTGCCGGGGATCCCGGCCACTGCCAACACCGACCCGAGC
>JACZKT010000005.1 GCA_014859905.1 Rubrivivax sp. | reverse complement strand
GCGAGGCAGCGCTGGCCATCGCACCGCGGCGCGTCGGGCTCGGCGGCCAGATCACGCTCACGCTGCAGCTGCGCTCGACCAGCCCGCGCCCGCAGACGCTGGCCATCGACTACGCCGTGCACCATGTCAAGGCCGACGGCTCGCGCCGGCCCAAGGTCTTCAAGGGCTGGCAGATCGAACTGCCTCCGCGCGAGCAGACCACGCTCGTCAAGCGCCACTCGCTGCGCGCGGTGACGACGCGGCGCTACCACGGCGGCGAGCATTTGCTGGCGGTGCAGATCAACGGCCGCACGGTGGCCGAGACCAGCTTCACGCTGGTCATGCCCAGGACCGCGGGGCCGGGCTGAACACTCAGCACGAGGTGGCCAGGGCCGCGGCAGTGCCCTCAGGTTCGGCATCGTCGCCCCCGGCATCCTGGTCACCATGCCGGGGGGCCGCGGTGTGCCGCGCCAAGCGGCCGACCTTACAGGCGGCCCTTCACTGATTGCCGCCGATGTGCATCTGGTAGGCGGCGCCGTTCGAGAACGTGCAATTGCCGGCCCCCTGGTAGGGCGTGTTCATCTGGTATTCGCATGACATGAACATGCCCTTGGGGCTGTAGGCACTGGCCACGCCACGGCGTTCCTCGTTGGACACGCGCGTGGCCTCGCCGCTCAGCACCTCGCCCAGATAGGAGACGTTGAAGACACCCTTGCCGGTCATCATGTTCATCACGCTGCCGGTGACGACACCCGTGCGCGTGGCAACGTCATTGGCCGGATACAGGCGCACCGGCAGCGTGGCCGGCGCCACTCCACCCGATGGCGCAGGAACCGTTGCCAGGGGCGGCAGCGGATAGGGCTGGTAAATCACTTGCCCATCCGGCCCGCGTTCCGGGACGATATAGCACGCCGTCAGAGCGGCTGCCGTCAGCACCATGATGCCGCATCGAATCAACCGACACATGTCAATCTCCTCAACAGTCAGGACGACCCCAACCGTTTCAATCTAGCCCTGCGCAAGGCTTGGCTGTTGCGTTTCGTCAAGCTGCCGTCGCTCATCGGCAGATGGTGCTGGGGCAGCCTGCCGCTTTGCGTTACGCTTCCGGCCAGCGCCGTCGGCCAGCGGTGTCGAAGCATCGTGAAGCACGCAGACAGGCGCTTGCTCGAACTCGCGAAATCGCGCACATGACGATCAATACTCCTCGCAGACGAAGCGCTGGCTAGACCATGGCAGCCGCGATCAGGTGTCCGAAGTGCAGGAGCGGCGTGGTTCGCCACTCCCGCTGGCGACACGATGACGGCCTGCTGCGCAGGCTTGTCTTCGCCGCTTTCCGCTGTCGCGAATGCCGTGCCCGGTTCTGGCGCTTCGATCGCAGCAGCGCGGCGCTCGTCGCAGTCGTCGTGCTGACCCTCGGCGCAGCCATTGCCGGCGGCTGGGCCCTGCACAAGCACCAGCAGCCCGATCCCGAGCCCCATCCCGAGCCCGCAGAAGCCGACGCCGCCGCGCCCGCAACGGGTCTGTCCACGGCGATGGCGCCTGTCGCCTACCCTGGCCTGTCCGAACTCGCCGCCAGCGGCGAGGCGCGCGCCCAGGCCAGCCTGGCGATGGCCTACCTGAACGGCCAGGGCGTGGCCAAGGACATGGCACTGGCCCTCAAATGGGCCGAGAAGTCCGCCCGGCAAGGCGATGCGGACGGGCAGTACGCGCTTGGATCGATGCACCTGGCCGGCCGCGGCACGCTGCAGAACTTTCAGACGGCATTCGAGTGGTTCGCGAAGGCCGCGCGGCAGAACCACGCCGCGTCGCAATACCGGCTCGGCGTCATGTACCGCAGTGGGCACGGCGTCGCCGTCGACAAGGCGCAGGCCTATGTCTGGTTCAGCCTCGCCGCAGCGCAAGGTCACCAAAGGGCCGCCGAAGACCGCGACAGCCTGCTGTCCGCGCTGACGCCCGAGCAGGTCGCTCTCGCTCAACGCGAGGCACAGGACTGGCGGGCGTCCTCCGCCAAGCCATGATCGCCCGGCCAGGAGCGGGCGCGCAAGACACGTCGACCTGCCCGCAGCCACGCCCCGCCTGCCAAACCTGACGCGCCTGTTCGCTGTCAATCCCGTTCACTCGGCGCATCGCACACCGGATCGATGGCGAAGGCGCCGCCGGTCACCCAGCCGCTGTCGGACACCGAGACCTGGAACCACAGGCAGTCGTTGGTCGGGTAGCGCCACGACCAGACTTCGCCACCGGCCCAGCCGCCGCGGCGGCGCTCGCCGGGGTGGCCGATCCAGCGCAGCAGTTCGTCGCGGTCCAGACCGCCGGCAACACGGACCTGCACCTGCATGAATTCGGCCTCGTTCAGCACCTGCCGCGCCTGCACCACGCGCTGCCGGCCGGTGCCGAGCGGCTGGAGTACGCCAGCGGACCGTACGGCCGCACGACGTGGATGATCGACCTCGACGCCGCCGGCCGCGTGGTGCAGGCGCGGCAGGTGCTGAACGAGGCCGAATTCATGCAGGTGCAGGTCCGTGTTGCCGGCGGTCTGGACCGCGACGAACTGCTGC
>JACZKT010000681.1 GCA_014859905.1 Rubrivivax sp. | reverse complement strand
TCATTAATTTTTCTGAGCAATTTTTTTTGTTAATTTCTTGACGCATCTGGATTTTAAATATAGATACATTCAAATTTCATGCCCAACGACCTTCGCTATGTTGTTTTGGTATTTTTTTTGTTTTAATAATACGTTATCTTCATCTTTTCTGAGGTCATGAATGTTAAAATTTAATTTCAAAGCGTCCTTTCACCGATATCTCTTTATCGCCGCAGCGGTCTTTTTGCTGACCGCTGCGGTCGCATTGGCCAAAGAACCGGACCCGGGCAAGGGACCGCCGCCGACGCCGGTCCATCGATCAGGCGGCCTGGCGCGAACGGCGTGCGCGCGCTTCGGTGGCGTCGACAACGCGTGCCGTGACAAGGCGTTGTCGGCCGGCATCGAGAGCGCCGCTTCCAGACCAACACGAATCCGCGGTGGAGCCATGGCTGGCTTGAGGGGCGCCGTGCTCGAATGCAGAATGCCTCGAATGAAAGGACAGATGCGCAAGTCGCCGTGGGCCAGGTCCTTCGAACGCAGCCTGCTGGCGATGAGCCGCAAGGCCGTGAAGTCGGGCACGCGAACCCTGCGGCAGACACTCAGGCCCGTCGTTGCGAAGCGAGCGCCACCGCCGGGTGCCGGGGCCTGGCTGCCCGGCGTGGCCATGGGGGTGACCGGGGCCCGGTGCTTCAGGCTCTACCGACCGTCCGGCATGAAATTCGGCGAACGGCTGCCGCTGCTGGTGGTGCTGCACGGCTGCGGACAGGACGCGAACGCCTTCGCCGCCAGCACGCGCATGAACCGCATCGCGCAGCGTGAACGCTTTCTCGTCCTCTACCCGGAACAGGACCGCCTGGCCAATGCCCAGGCGTGCTGGAACTGGTTCGACACCGCCTCCGGCCGCGCCTTCGGCGAGGCGGCGCTGATCATGAAAGCCATCGACCAGGTCTGCCTGCTCCACCCGGTGTCCGGCCGCGGTGTCGTGATCGGCAACGACGCCAACGGCGCCAGACTGAGCCACCCGTGCCGGTGTTCGAGGCGCTGGCGCGCTGCCCAATGCCGTGGCCCAGCGCGCCGTAGGCGGGGTGCGCGCGGCGCGAGTGTCAGACCGC
The DNA here is from genome assembly GCA_014859905.1 of Rubrivivax sp. Lineage (GTDB taxonomy): Bacteria > Pseudomonadota > Gammaproteobacteria > Burkholderiales > Burkholderiaceae_C > Rubrivivax. The sequence continues at coordinate 8,093 of JACZKT010000681.1, read as the reverse complement.
ACTATGGTTCCGATCAGCGAAATCTCTTTGATCGAGCAGCGCCCAAACTCTAGACTGAACCGCATCGTCGACTGCAGACAGCCAAAGGAGAGAACCTTGTCCAACGAAACCAAGTGCCCGTTCTCGGGCGGCGCTCGCACGCACGCGGTGGCCGGGGCCGCAACGAACGCAGACTGGTGGCCCAGGCAACTGAACCTCAGGATTCTTCACCAGCACTGCGCGCTGTCCGATCCGATGGGCGAGGCCTTCAACTACGCCGAGGAATTCAGGAGCCTCGACCTGGATGCCGTCGTCAGGGACCTCCATGCCCTGATGAAGGACACGCAGGACTGGTGGCCCGCCGACTTCGGCCACTACGGACCCTTGTTCGTTCGCATGGCATGGCACAGCGCCGGCACCTACCGCGTCAGCGACGGTCGCGGCGGTGCAGGGACCGGCAACCAGCGCTTTGCTCCCCTGAACAGCTGGCCCGACAACGTCAACCTCGACAAGGCGCGCAGGCTGCTCTGGCCGGTCAAGCAGAAGTACGGCCGCAAGATTTCATGGGCCGACCTGATGATCCTCGCCGGCAACGTCGCGCTGGAATCGATGGGATTCAAGACCTTCGGTTTCGCCGGTGGCCGCCCGGACATCTGGGAACCGGAAGAAGACATCTACTGGGGTTCCGAGAACACCTGGCTGGATGACAAACGCCACGCCGGCGACCGCGATCTCGAGAATCCGCTCGCTGCCGTGCAGATGGGTCTCATCTACGTCAATCCGGAAGGCCCGAACGGCAACCCGGATCCGCTCGCTGCGGCGCTGGACATCCGCGAGACCTTCGCCCGCATGGCGATGAACGACGAAGAGACGGTTGCGCTCATCGCCGGCGGTCACACCTTCGGCAAGACCCACGGCGCGGGCGATGTGAAACATGTGGGGCCCGAGCCGGAAGCTGCCGGCATCGAGGAGCAAGGCCTGGGCTGGAAGAGCAGCTTCGGCACCGGCAAAGGGGGTGACACGATCAGCAGCGGCCTGGAAGTCACCTGGACCACCACGCCGACGAAGTGGAGCAACAACTTCTTCTGGAACCTGTTCGGCTACGAATGGGAGCTGACGAAGAGCCCGGCCGGTGCACATCAGTGGACGCCCAGGCACGGCATGGGCGCCGGTACCGTGCCGGATGCCCACGATCCGTCCAGGCGCCACGCGCCGGCCATGCTGACGACGGACCTCGCCCTGCGCTTGGACCCTGTCTACGAGAAGATCTCGAGGCGCTTTCTCGAGAATCCGGATCAGTTCGCAGACGCGTTCGCCCGCGCCTGGTTCAAGCTGACACACCGTGACATGGGCCCGCGCGCCCGCTACCTGGGCCCGCTGGTGCCGAAGGAAGCGCTGATCTGGCAGGACCCCATTCCCGCCGTGGATCACGAATTGATCGACGAACAGGACATGGCCGCCCTGAAGGCCAAGATCCTTGCATGCGGCCTGTCCGTCTCGCAACTGGTCACCACGGCCTGGGCGTCTGCGGCAACGTTCCGCGGCAGCGACAAGCGCGGCGGCGCAAACGGCGCGCGCATCCGCCTGGCGCCGCAGAAGGATTGGGAAGTCAACCAGCCGGCTGAACTGGCAACGGTCCTGCACAAGCTGGAAGCGATCCAGAAGGACTTCAACAGCGCGCAGTCCGGCGGCAAGAAGGTTTCGCTGGCCGACCTCATCGTTCTGGGCGGCTGCGCAGCCGTCGAGGCCGCTGCGAAGAAGGCCGGCCAGGACGTGAAGGTTCCCTTCACGCCGGGGCGCATGGACGCGCCGCAGGAGCAGACCGATGTCGACTCGTTCGCCATGCTGGAGCCGGCCGCAGACGGGTTCCGCAACCACGCCCGCAAGGGACTCGAGGAAGCGGCGGCCGAGCTGCTGGTCGACAGGGCGCAGTTGATGACGCTGACCGCCCCCGAGATGACGGTCCTGGTCGGCGGCATGCGTGTCCTGCATGCGAACGTCGGCCAGTCCAGGCACGGTGTCTTCACCGATCGGCCCGAGACACTGACCAATGACTACTTCGTGAATCTCCTCGACATGAACACGGCGTGGCAGAAGTCCGCCGCATCGGAGGGCGTGCTGGAGGGACGCGACCGGGCGACGGGCGAGCTCAAGTGGACCGGCACTGTCGTCGATCTCGTCTTCGGCTCGAATTCCCAGCTCCGCGCCCTTGCGGAGGTCTACGCGTGCAGCGACTCGCAGCCGGCCTTCGTGCGGGATTTCGTGGCGGCCTGGACCAAGGTGATGAACCTGGACCGCTTCGACCTGGCGTGATCCGTGAGGAAGGGGCCTGCGCTGGCAGTGTGGCGGTGACTGTCGGCGCCGGCAATGACGGCGACCGGCAGCGAAAGGGGGATTGCAGGTTAGGATCAATTCGATCAGAATCGAACTGTCGAATTGATGGGTCGGACCGGCTTTGCACCGGCCACCCGGCATGAGCACCCTGACCAAGAAGCTCTCCTTCCTGGACCGCTACCTCACCGTCTGGATCTTCGCCGCCATGGCGCTGGGTGTGGGCCTGGGCTATCTGGTGCCCGGCATCGAGGACTTCATCAACCGCTTCAACGTCGGCACCACCAACGTGCCGATCGCGCTCGGCCTGATCCTGATGATGTATCCGCCCTTCGCCAAGGTGCGTTACGAGGAGTTGCCCGACGTCTTCCGCGACACCAAGGTGCTGTGGCTGTCGCTGGTGCAGAACTGGATCATCGGCCCGGTGCTGATGTTCGCGCTGGCGATCATCTTCCTGCCCGACAAGCCCGAATACATGGTCGGGCTGATCATGATCGGCCTGGCGCGCTGCATCGCGATGGTCATCGTCTGGAACGAGATCGCCAAGGGCTCCACCGAATACGCCGCCGGCCTGGTGGCCTTCAACTCGATCTTCCAGGTGCTGTTCTTCAGCGTCTACGCCTGGTTCTTCATCACGGTGCTGCCGCCGCTGTTCGGGCTCTCCGGGTCCGTGATCGACATCTCCATCGGGCAGATCGCCGAGAGCGTGTTCATCTACCTCGGCATCCCCTGCATCGCCGGCGTGCTGACGCGGGTCGTCATGCTGCGCTTCGTCACCAAGGAGTGGTACCACACGCGCTTCGTGCCGAAGATCGGGCCCATCACGCTGGTCGCGCTGCTGTTCACCATCGTCGTGATGTTCAGCCTGAAGGGCAAGCTGATCATCGGCATCCCGTTCGACGTGGTGCGCATCGCCATCCCGCTGCTGCTGTACTTCGTCATCATGTTCGTGTTCTCGTTCTTCATGAGCCGGCGGCTGGGGGCCAACTACGAGAAGAGCGCCACGCTGTCGTTCACGGCGGCCAGCAACAACTTCGAACTCGCGATCGCGGTCGCGATCGCGGTCTACGGCATCAACTCCGGCGTCGCCTTCGCGGCGGTGATCGGGCCGCTGGTCGAGGTGCCGGTGATGATCGGGCTGGTGCACGTCGCGCTCGCGTTCAAGCGCCGCTATTTCGCGCCGGTCACCTTGCCGGCGCGCTGTTGAAGGGGCAACCGATGGACGAGCAGACCGCCGTCGCATCGCTCGCCGCCCTGGCCCAGGGCATGCGCCTGCGCGTCTTCCGCGCGCTCGTGGGTGCCGGGCCACAAGGCATGACACCCGGTGCGCTGGCGGCGACGCTGGACGTGCCGGCGTCGACACTGTCCTTCCACCTCAAGGAACTGATGCACGCAGGCCTGGTGTCGCAGCAGCGCGATGGCCGCAACCTGATCTACCGGCCCTCGCTCGTGCAGATGAACGCCCTGCTGGACTACCTCACGGCGCATTGCTGCCAGGGCGTGGCCTGCGACACCACGGCCGCCCCCGACTGTTCCGCCTGCTGACGCCGGGAGCCCCATGAAACGCTGCCATGTCCATGTCCACCTGCACGGCGATGACCTCGGCCGGAGCTTGCCGCCGGGGCTTTGATGACCACCCAGGTCCTCATCCTGTGCACCCACAACTCGGCCCGCAGCGTGCTGGGCGAAGGCATGCTCAATCACTGGGCGAAGAAGCTGGGGCGTGATGTCAAGGCGCACAGTGCCGGCAGCGCGCCCAGCGGCCGCATCAATCCCTATGCGATCGAGGCTCTCAGCAACGCCGGCATCGACACCGCAACCTGCCGCAGCAAGAGCTGGGACGAATTCAGCCGCGCCGGCGCACCGCCGCTGTCCATCGTGATCACGGTGTGCGACAGCGCCGCCGCGGAGACCTGCCCGGTGTTCTTCGGCGCTGCGGGCGGCCAGCCGGTCAAGGTGCACTGGGGCTATCCCGACCCGTCCAACGCCGAGGGCGGCGACGAGGGCAAGCGGCGCGCCTTCGAGCTGACCAGGCTGGCCATTGGCTACCGCATGCTGCAGTTGCTGGCGCTGCCGATCGAGTCGATGGACCGCACGGCACTGCAGGCCGCGCTGCTCGAGATCGGCCGCAGTTGACCCGGCGGGCCCGCGCCATGGGTGCTCTGGCCTTCGCGGCGGCCGCGGTTCTTCTCTTGATGTCGAATGGAGCTTCAGCATGAAACCGATCCAGGTCTTCGACCCCGCGCTGTGCTGCAGCACCGGAGTCTGTGGTGTCGAGGTCGACCAGGCGCTGGTCAGCTTCGCGGCCGATGTCGACTGGGCCCAGGGCCAGGGCGCGACCATCGAGCGCTTCAACCTGGCGCAGCAGCCGATGGCCTTTGCCGAGAACGCCGCCGTCAAGGCGGCGCTGGAACGTAGCGGCGAAGCGGCGCTGCCGCTGGTCGTGTTGGAAGGGGGCGTTGTCTTGTCGGGTCGCTACCCATCGCGCGATGAGTTGTCGCACTGGCTGGGCCTGACGGACGCGACCGACGCGCCATCGATCTTCAGCGCCCAGGTGGCCGAACTGGTGGCCATTGGCACGGCCATCGGCAGCAACTGCGAGCCCTGCCTGAAGTACCACTATGCCGAGGCGAAGAAGCTCGGCGTCAGCGCCGCCGACATGAGGCGTGCGGTGGACCTGGCGCAGAAGGTCAAGGAAGCGCCGGCGCGAGCGATGCTCGACCTCGCGCAGCGCCTGCTGGAACCGGCCGCGGCGCCGGCTGGCTCCAAGCTGGCCGCCATCGCCGTGGCCGCCGCACCGGCCAGCTCTTGCTGCAGCCCGGCGCCGGCCGCGCCTGCGGCCAACGCCAAGGCAGCATCCAAATGCTGCTGACCGGCCACGCACCCATGAAATTCCTCGACCAGCCGCCGCGTTTCCTGTTCTTCACCGGCAAGGGCGGCGTCGGCAAGACCTCGATCGCCTGCGCCGCCGCCGTCCGGCTGGCGGATGCCGGGCAGCGCGTGCTGCTCGTCAGCACCGACCCGGCGTCCAACGTCGGCCAGGTCTTCGGCGTGACCATCGGCAACCGCGTCACGCCCATTCCCGCCGTGGCGCGCTTGTCGGCGCTGGAGATCGACCCGCAGGCCGCGGCCCAGGCCTACCGCGACCGCATCGTCGGCCCGGTGCGCGGCGTGCTGCCCGACACCGTGGTCAGGGGTATCGAGGAACAGCTCTCCGGCGCCTGCACGACCGAGATCGCCGCCTTCGACGAATTCACCGCCTTGCTCACCGATCCGGCGCTGCTGGCCGACTACGAATTCATCGTCTTCGACACCGCGCCCACCGGCCATACGATCCGGTTGCTGCAGCTCCCAGGCGCCTGGAGCGGCTTCCTCGAGGCCGGCCAGGGTGATGCGTCCTGCCTGGGCCCGCTGGCCGGGCTGGAGAAACAGCGCACGCAGTACAAGGCGGCCGTCGATGCGCTGGCCGACCCGCAGCGCACGCGGCTGGTGCTGGTGGCGCGTGCCCAGCAGGGCACGCTGCGCGAAGCGGCACGCACGCACGACGAACTGGCCGCCATCGGCTTGAAGCAGCAGTACCTCGTCATCAACGGCCTGCTGCCGGCCGGCGAGGCCGCGTTGGACCCGCTGGCCGCGGCGATCTTCGAACGCGAGCAGGCTGCGCTGGTGACCATGCCGGACCTGTTGCGCGGCCTGCCAACCGACAGGGTGCCGCTGAAGGGCTTCAACCTGGTCGGCCTCGACACGCTGCGCCAATTGCTCGACACCGCGCAGACTTCCACCCCCGTCCGTGCCGACGAGGCGAGCGCGCTCGACGCGCCGGCGCTGGTGTCGCTGGTCGACCAGATCGCCGCCGACGGCCACGGCCTGGTGATGCTGATGGGCAAGGGCGGCGTCGGCAAGACGACGCTGGCCGCCGCGCTGGCCGTGACGCTGGCCGAGCGCGGCTTGCCGGTGCACTTGACCACATCCGACCCCGCCGCCCACCTGAGCGAAACACTGATGGGTGCGCGCGAGAACCTGCAGGTGAGCCGCATCGACCCGCACGCCGAGACCGAACGCTACCGCCAGCATGTGCTGGCCACCAAGGGCGCCAAGCTCGACGCCGCCGGCCGCGCGCTGCTGGAAGAAGACCTGCGCTCGCCCTGCACCGAAGAGATCGCGGTCTTCCAGGCCTTCTCGCGCATCATCCGCGAGGCCGGGCGCAAATTCGTGGTCATGGACACTGCGCCCACCGGGCACACCTTGCTGCTGCTCGACGCCACCGGCGCCTACGACCGCGAAGTCAAGCGTCAGATGGGCAGCACGGGCATGCACTTCACGACGCCGATGATGCAACTGCAGGACCCGTCGCAGACCAAGGTGCTGCTGGTGACGCTGGCGGAAACGACGCCGGTGCTGGAAGCGGCCAGCCTGCAGGCCGACCTGCGGCGTGCCGGCATCGAGCCCTGGGCCTGGATCGTCAACAACAGCGTGGCCGCGGCGCGGCCGAGCTCGCCGCTGCTGCGCCAGCGCGCGCACAATGAACGGGCGCAGATCGACGCCGTGCAGACCCGGCACGCGACCCGCGTCGCCGTGGTGCCGCTGCTCGGCACCGAGCCGGTCGGTGTCGATCGCTTGCTCGAACTGGCCGGCGCGAACTGCATCGAGGCCGCCGCGGCCCACTGACCCCAGGGAAGCCCACGTGACCACCGAAACCACCGTCAAAGACATCGTGCGCCAGAAGTACGGCGAAGCCGCGCAGCGCGTCAGCCAGGGCGCCAGCGGCTCTTGCTGCGGCGGCGCGTCGGCTGCACTCGGCGGCTGCGACCCCATCACGTCCAACCTTTACGACCCGGCGCAGGCCGGTGCCGTGCCCGAGACCGCCATGCTCGCCTCGCTGGGCTGCAGTAACCCGACCGCACTGGCCGAACTGAAGCCGGGCGAGACCGTGCTCGACCTCGGCTCCGGCGGCGGCATCGACGTGCTGCTGTCGGCGCGCCGCGTCGGCCCTGAGGGCACCGCCTACGGCCTGGACATGACCGACGAGATGCTGGCGCTGGCGCAGGAGAACAAGCGCCAGAGCGGCCTGGCCAACGTGCACTTCCTCAAGGGCGAGATCGAGCACATCCCGCTGCCGGCGAATTCGGTGGACGTGATCATCTCCAACTGCGTCATCAACCTGGCGGCCGACAAGGACCGCGTGCTGGCCGAGGCCTTCCGTGTGCTCAAGCCCGGTGGCCGCTTCGCGGTGTCGGACGTGGTCGTGCGCGGCGAGGTGCCGCCGGCCGGCACGGAGAACGCACCAACGTCCGCGACCACCGAGCCAGCGACTGCTGCCGCGTCCTGCTGTGGACCGAGTGCCTGCTGTGGACGCTGATTCCGTCAGCGATCGGTCCACGTCCCTGGCGACGAGCGTGCCCGGCAACGGCCCGGCGGGCGCCTTCGCCTGCGTCTCCGCCGCCTGGAAGGCGCACGAGGGTGAACTGCGGGGTTACCTGCGGCACCGCATGGCCGACCCCGATGTCGCCGACGACGTGCTGCAGGACGTCTTCGTCAAGGCCATGCGCCAGGGCCAGGGCTTCTGCACGCTGGACAAGCCGCGCGCCTGGCTGTTCCAGGTGGCGCGCAACGCCGTCGTCGACCGCTTGCGCACGGCGCATGCCCACGAGCCGCTGAGCGACGAACTGGTGGAAGACACGCCGTTGAACGCGGAGCCGATGGCGCCCGTCGACGCCCTGGCCGAATGCGTGCGGCGCACGCTGGGCGAACTGCCGCCCGACGCCGCCGCCATCGTGCGCGCC
>JACZKT010000680.1 GCA_014859905.1 Rubrivivax sp. | reverse complement strand
CCGCAGGGCCTGGCCGACGTGCGGCGTGCCGCGCAGGCGGTCGACACGCTCGGTGGTGCGGCGGTGCCCCTGCACGCGCTGGTGGAAACGCACGGCGCGCTGCGCGAGGTGTTCGCGATCGCGGCGCACCCGCGCATCGAGTCGCTGTCCTTCGGCCTCATGGATTTCGTCTCGGCGCACCGCGGCGCCATCCCGCTCGGCGCCATGGGCGCGGCGGGCCAGTTCGCGCACCCGCTGATCGTGCGCGCCAAGCTGGAGATCGCCGCGGCCTGCCACGCCTCGGCCAAGGTGCCGTCGCACTGCGTGGTGGCCGAGCTCAAGGACACGCCGGCGCTGCAGGCCGCCGCCGAGAAGGCCTGCCGGCTATTCGGCTACACGCGCATGTGGAGCATCCACCCGGCACAGATCCGGCCCATCGTCGATGCCTTTGCGCCGACCACCGCCGAGGTCGACCAGGCCATCGAGATCATCACCGCCGCGCAGGCCGCGCACTGGGCGCCGATCCGCCACCGCGACACGCTGCACGACCGCGCCAGCTACCGCTATTTCTGGCAGGTCATCGAGCGTGCGCACCGCACCTCATTCCACGGCGGCCCGCAGTTGCCGGCCGAGCTGCACCAGGCTTGGTTCCACTGAGAACCGCCGTCACGAAGCACGCACCTCGGTGCGAAGAACCGCTCAGGCGTTGCGCGCCAAGGGGCCGAGCATGAAACGCTCCGCCGCTCCGAGCATACGCTCGAAGTCCCTCGAGTCCAGCATCGAGCGCCTGATGAGACCGGCTTGAACGCCGGTGGCGTGCAGAGCCCGCATGGTGTCGAAAGGCAGCCCCAGCAGACTCATCGCCGCCGGCGGCCGCGGGCCTGTTGTGGGCACCTGTGTAGCGACATGGATTCTGGACATGGTGCTTTCCCCCTTGAGGCGCAGCCTAACAGATTAAGGGTTTACCCGTTGTTCGCCAGCGTACCGTCCCCCGAACGGCGACATTGCAGCGCGTCGAAACCAGCCTCTCTGTGTGCGCTGACGAACCGACGACGTTTGCTGAACGAGAATATCCTGCTCACCGGGCCGCGTCTGGTCACGAGCACGTTTCATGGAGCGACTGGTCAGCCTTGGCCTGAAGTCGATGCTTGCCCGGCGTCGCGTGGCCGGCCGGAGTTGCCGCGCATCGAACGATCGCGGCCCCAGCTTCTTCGGCAGACCGCGCGGCCACCCTGAAGGCGTACCATCGAACATCCTGCACCCAACAGCCCGCCCCCCATGCCAGTGCAAAGCACAGAGGGCCCGCGCTGGCCTGCGCCGCTGGCCGGTCGGCTCTTGGACGGCGCGAGTGCCGAGCAGGTCGCCGATACGGTCGCTGCGATCTGGCTGGAAATCGACCAGGCCCTGCACCCGATCATCGGCCGGCGGGGCGTGGCAGCGCTCTACAACCGCAGCCTGAAACTCACCGCGGCCGCCTACCCCTGGTTGATGGAGGGCCATCAACATCTGCTGGCCACCGTCGATGTCACGGCGCTGCGGGCCGCCCTCGCACGACAGGCTGGCGCACGAGCTGCCGCAGGCGGCGGCGCGCTCTTTCACACCTTCCGTGACTTGCTCGCCAGCCTGGTCGGCGCCTCGCTCACCCACCAACTGCTTGGATCCGTCTGGGCCCACCCAGCAGGCGCCTGGCCTGCGCAGGACATTTCCCGATGACCACCAAAGCAACCATCAAGCGCCTGGCTACCGGTGTGCCGGGCCTGGACGAGGTGCTCGGCGGCGGCCTGCCCGAGTTCAGCTTCAACCTCATCGCCGGCCAGCCCGGCTGCGGCAAGACCACGCTGGCGCACCAGATCATGTTCGCGCTGGCCACGCCCGAGCGGCCGGCGATCTACTTCACCGTGCTGGGCGAGCCGCCACTGAAGATGCTGCGCTACCAGCAGCAATTCGACTTCTTCGACAACGAGGCCATCAACCGCAGCGTGCGCTTCGTCAACCTGTCCGAAGACGCCATGACCGGCGACCTCGACCGTGTGCTCGAGCGCATCGTCGACGAGGTCGCAACCCACAGTCCGGGTCTGGTCTTCGTGGACTCGTTCCGCTCGGTGGTCTTTGCCAGCGAAAACGGAGGCAGCCCGCGCAACAGCCTGCAGATGTTCGTCCAGCAGCTGGGCATCCTGATGACGAGCTGGCAGGCCACGACCTTCCTGATCGGTGAATACTTCAACGAGACCGACGCCAACCCGGTGTTCACGGTGGCCGACGGCCTGATCTGGCTGCGCCAGAGCGTGCAGCGCAATTCCATGGTGCGCAAGATGGAGGTCATGAAGATGCGCGGCCAGGCCACGCTGCCGGGGCTGCACACCTTTCGCATCGACGACACCGGTGTGCGCGTGTTTGCACCGGCGAAGGTGGTTGCCGCGGGCAGCGCCGCGCCCGACGCTCCCGTGCACGCCGAGCGCGCGCGCATGGGTGTGCCGGCGCTGGACGCGATGCTCGGCGGCGGCTTGCCGCGGGGCTATTCGCTGCTCGTGGCCGGGCCGTCGGGGTCGGGCAAGAGCATCCTGGCGGCGTCGTTCCTGGCCGAAGGCACACGCTGCGGCGAGACCGGTGTCCTGGCGGCCTTCGAGCAGCACCCGAACCGGTCGCGCAACCCGGTGCTCATGGGTCTGATCGCCGGCGGCCAGGTGGGCCTGATCGACAGCCGTGAGCCCGACCTGTCGATCGACGAGATCGTGCTGCTGATCCTGACCGAGGTGAAGCGGCTGAAGGCCACGCGCGTCGTGCTCGACTCGCTCAGCGGCTTCGAGCTCGCGCTGGCGCCGACCTTCCGCACCGACTTCCGCGAATCCCTGCTCGGGCTGGTCACGACCCTGGCACGCGCCGGCGTGTCGATGCTGATGACGTCCGAACTCGAAGACCGCTACACCGACCTGCGCTTCAGCCCCTATGGCGCGGCCTTCCTGACCGACGCGATCATCGTGCAGCGCTACATCGAGGTCGACAGCCGGCTGCTGCGCGTGATGGCGGTGATCAAGGTGCGCGGCAGTGACCATTCCAACGAGTTGCGCCTGTACAGCATCGACGCCGAAGGCATCCACGTCGGCACGATGCTGCCCGACCAGGAAGGCCTGCTCGGCGGCCGGCCCACGCGCAAGCGCCGCGC
>JACZKT010000679.1 GCA_014859905.1 Rubrivivax sp. | reverse complement strand
GCACTACGCGGTGCTGCCGCTGCATGCGCTGGTGCGCTTCGGACGCTGGCAGGAGATCCTGACCCGGACGCGGCCACCGGACGGCAATGCGCCCTACCTTATGGCGATGTGGCATTACGCGCGCGGAACGGCATGGGCGCGCTCGCAGCGGTTGCACGAAGCCCGTGCTGCGCTGATGCAGTTGCAGGCCGTGGCCGCTGAATCCGCACTGCAGACGACGAAGGTGAAGAACGTCAACCCGGCCAGCGCACTGGTGCGCATCGCCTTGCTGACCTTGCAGGCCGACCTGGCGGCGCTCGACGGCCGGCAGGGCGAGGCCGTGGCGCTGCTCGAGCAGGCCGTGGCGGCCGAAGACGCGCTGGCGCACGACGAACCTCACCTGTGGCTGGCGCCGACGCGACACGCCCTGGGAGCGGCCCTGCTCGACGCCCGGCGTGTCATCGACGCCGAGCGCGTCTACCGCCACGACCTGCGGCACTACCCCGAAAACGGCTGGTCGCTGGTGGGCCTGGTCGAGGCCCTGAGGCGGCAGGGCAGGGATGGCGAGGCGCGCGCAACGCAAGCACGCTTCGAGCTCGCCTGGCGAGACGCAGACGTGCCTCTGACGCGTTCACGCCACTGATTCCTGCGCCTGCGAACACCCCTTGTGTTGCGACGCAACATGGGGTTTGTCCTAGGTCAAGACCTGCATGCCCGGCGGGGTATCAAATCTCGACATGGATTCCGACCTCACCAAGACGGTGGCCTGCAGTTGCGGCGCACGCCGGCCGTGGCGCAGGCGGAGCAAGCCATGGCGAACCTGATCATGCCTCGCTTCCTCGCTGGCCAAGGTTCGGCCGTGGCGGTGAGCGTGCAACCCATTCCTTCAGCGAGTCCAGAACCATGAAACAAGCAGTATCACGGCGGCGATTCCTGGCCCTCTCGGCCGGCAGCCTGGGTGCCGCCGCGGCGGGCGCTGCGTGGCAGGGCTGGATCCCGATGGCCACCGCCTCCGAGGCCGCCAAGGGCACCGTGACGACGGTCCCGACTTTCTGCGAGATGTGCTTCTGGCGCTGCGGCGGCATTGCCCACCTGCGCGACGGCAAGCTGTGGAAGTTCGAGGGCAACCCGAAGGATCCGCAGAGCATGGGCCGGCTGTGCCCGCGCGGCACCGGTGCCGTGGGCGCGCACTACGACCCCGACCGCCTGCGCCAGCCGCTGATGCGCGTCGGCGAACGCGGCAAGGAACAGTGGAAGGCCGTGAGCTGGGACGAAGCGCTCGACTTCGTCGCCGAGCGCATGAACAAGATCAAGGCCGAGCACGGCCCGGAGTCGATGGCGCTGTTCAACCACGGCTTCGGCCAGCGTTTCGTGCAGCATGCGCTGAAGAGCTGGGGCGTCATCAACTACGCCGGCTCCTCGTATGCGCAGTGCCGCGGCGCGCGCGACGTGGGTTTCCAGCTCACTTTCGGCGCCGGCGTCGGCTCGCCGGAACCGACGGATATCAAGAACACCGACTGCCTGGTGCTGATCGGCTCGCATCTGGGCGAGAACATGCACAACTCGCAGGTGCAGGAGTTTGCGCAGGCGGTGGAGCGCAAGGTTCCCGTGATCGTGGTCGACCCGCGCTTCTCGGTCGCCGCGAGCAAGGCCAAGTACTGGCTGCCGGTGAAACCCGGCACCGACATCGCGCTGCTGCTGGCCTGGATGAACCTGCTCGTCACCGAAGGTCGGTACGACAAGGCTTTCGTGGCGCAATATGGACACGGCTTCGACAAGTTCGCCGCCGAGATCAAGGCCTACACGGTCGACTGGGCGGCTGAACAGACCGGCGTCTCGGCCGACCTGATCCGCGCCGCGGCGGTGGAGTTCTCCAGCCACCGGCCGGCGACCATCATCCATCCCGGTCGCCGCGTCAACTGGTACGGCGACGACACCCAACGCAGCCGCGCCATTGCGCTGCTGACGGGCTTGCTGGGCAGCTATGGCCGCAAGGGCGGGCTGTTCGTGTCGCAGGGCATGAAGATCGCCCCGTTCCCGCTGCCCAAGTACCCCGAGCACACCAGGCCTCGCCTGGACGGTGCGGAGGCCGACCAGTACCCGTTTGCCGATGAAGGCATCACCACCAGCATCCGCAGCGCGACGATCAGCGGCAAGCCTTACCCCATCAAGGGCTGGTTCGTCTACTCGACCAACCTGATGCAGGCGCTGCCGAACGAGCAGGAGACCATCCAGGCCATCCAGCAGCTGGACCTGCTGGTGGTGTGCGACACGGTGCCCAGCGAGATGGCGGGCTGGGCGGACGTGATCCTGCCCGACACGACCTTCCTGGAGCGGCACGACGAATTGCTCACCGGCTTCGGCCGCACCGGCTGGGCCGCCTTGCGCCAGCCGGTGGTGGCGGCCCCGCACGACCAGAAACCCGCGTGGTGGATCGCCAAGCAACTGGCCGAAAGACTCGGCGTCGGTGCCTGCATGCCCTTCAAGGACATGGAGGAATACCTGTCGTACCGGGTCGAGAAATCCGGCCACAGCTGGGACCAGCTCAAGAAGGAAGGCGTGATCCTTGCCGAGCACAAGCCCATCACGGTGGAGGAGGGCCTGGAGCTGCACTTCGACACGCCCAGCGGCAAGGTCGAGTTCTGGTCCGACCAGCTCGCTGCTGCCGGCTTCGACGCCGTGCCGAAGTACACGAAGCACCCCGAGGCACCCGAAGGCCACTTCCGCCTCATCACCGGTCGTGCCCCGGGCCACACCTTCAGCCGCACGCAGACCAACCCCTTCCTGCACGACCTGATGCCGGAAAACGAGATCTGGGTGAACGCCGCCACGGCAGCGAAGCTGGGGCTGAAGAACCGCGAATACGTCAAGCTGAAGAACCAGGACGGCGTGCTCAGCAACCGTGTCCGCGTCAAGGCCACGCAGCGCATCCGCGAGGACTGCGTCTACATGGTCTACGGCTTCGGCCACACCAACAAGATGCTGAAGACGGCCTACCTGCGTGGCGCCAGCGCCGGCGGCTTGAACACGCATTACGCAACCGATCCGCTGATGGGTGCCACGAGCATCCACACGAATTTCGTTGCCATCGTGAAGGAGGCCTGAGATGCCCCGCTTTGGAATGGTCATCGACACGCGCAAGTGCGTGGGCTGCCAGGACTGCGTCGTGGCCTGCCAGGCCGAGAACGACGTGCCGCACGGCTACTGCCGAGACTGGATCACGACCGAGGTGCGAGGCACCTTCCCGCAGCTGAGCATGGAGATCCGCACCGAGCGCTGCAACCACTGCGACAACCCGCCGTGCGTGAGCTGCTGCCCCACCGGAGCCAGTCACGTCGAGGACTTCGGCAGGACGGTGCAGGTCACGGCCAACAAGTGCATCGGCTGCAAGGCCTGCATCGCAGCCTGCCCTTACGACGCGCGCTACGTGCACCCCAAGGGCTACGTCGACAAGTGCACCTTCTGCTTGCACCGCGTCAAGGACGCTCTGGACCCGGCCTGCGTGTCGGTGTGCCCCACGCACTGCATGTACTTCGGCGACCTGGACGACGCCAAGAGCGTGATCAACGGCTTGCTGCGCACGCGCAAGCACCACACGCTGCTGCCCGAAGCGGGTACGAAGCCGCGCATCTTCTACCTGACCTGAGGAGCAGCTGTCATGCTCGAAATCACAAGCACCCGACACAACCCCCTGATCGACCCACAGCTGGCCGTGTGGAGCTGGGAGATCCCGCTCTACCTCTTCGTCGGCGGCATCGTCGCCGGCATGATGGTGATCGGCGGCCTGGCCATGCTGCGCCTGGCCAAGGGCGAAGACTCGCGCAGCTTCTTTTCGATGCACACGCCGCTGCTGGGCTTCGTGCTCATGAACATCGGCATGCTGGCGCTGCTGCTGGACCTCACGCACCGGCTCTACGTGTGGCGCATCTACACCACCTTCCAGGTCACGTCACCGATGGCCTGGGGTTCGTGGGTGCTCATCATCGTGTATGGCGTGCTGCTGGTATCGGCGTTGATCCGCCTGCCCGACACCTGGCCGTGGCTGGGCCGCACCGTCCCCGTCGTCAGGACCCTGTCCGACGCCCTCGTCGCCAAGCCGCAGTGGATGCGTGCACTCGGCTGGGCCAACCTGGTGCTCGGCGTGGGCCTGGGCATCTACACCGGCATCCTGCTCAACACCATGGTCGCGCGGCCGCTGTGGAACAGCGCCATCCTCGGGCCCTTGTTCCTGGTCTCGGGGCTGTCGGCCGGTGCGGCGGTGATGCACATCGCCGCCACCTTGCTGCAAGGCAAGCCGGCCCCGCAGGGCATGATCGGCGGCGCCCTGGCGGCCATGCTGCAGCCCATCGGGCCACAGCACCCCGAGAAGAAGACCGCCCATGCGCTGGTTCGTTACGACCAGGTCTTCCTGATCACCGAGCTGGTGTTCATCGGGCTGTTCATCGTCAACCTGCACACCAGCTCGGCGTCGCACGCCGCCGCTGCCGCGCTGATCATGACCGGGCCCTATGCGCTGCCGTTCTGGGTTGGTGTGGTGGGCGTGGGCGTGCTGCTGCCGCTGGCCTGGCAGGCACTGGAGCTGTCGCACAAGGTGGCGCACACCGTGGTGCCGGCGGTGCTGGTGCTGGCCGGGGGCTTCACGCTGCGCTGGGTGATGGTCAATGCCGGGCAGATGAGCGAGATCGTGCCCGCGCTCGCGCTCATGCCTTGAGGCAGGTCAAGGGTTTATACCAGGTGCGGTATCCAATACAGCTCATGCATTGCGACACCGGCGACGGTGGACCAGCGGGCCAGAACTGCGGCCCGGGGTCCGATCCGGTGTCGCAGGTCTGAAAGGAGAGTCCATGTCTCGAACCGTCGCTGCTCAGCGGCCTGCGGCCCCGGCACAGGCCCGGTCGAGGACCATGCCGCGAGCGTACTGGAACCCCTACGTGGTGGGCTTCCTGCTCGGTCTGGTGCTGCTGGCCACCTACGTCGTCACCGGCCGCGGCCTTGGCGCCACGGCGGCCTTTTCCGCAGTCTCGGCATGGCTCGTGGGATTGGGGTCGCCCGCTCATGTCGAAGCCAACCAGGTCCATGTTCGTTACTGGAATGAAGGGGCGCCGCTGTTGTCGTGGACGCTGTTCCTGCTGGCCGGCGCGCTGATCGGCGCCTTTGCCTCGGGCTGGCAGGGCCGGCGCCTGGCCTTCACGGTGGAGCGCGGCCCGCACATCACCGACAACACGCGGCTGATGCTGGCCTTCGGCGGCGGCTTCGTGGCCGCCTTCGGCGCCAAGATCGCCAAGGGCTGCACCAGCGGGCAGGCGCTCACCGGGGGCTCGATGCTCAACGTGGGCAGCCTGGTCTTCATGCTGGCGGTGTTCGCCTCGGCCTACGGCCTGGCCTACTTCGTGCGCAAGGAGTGGTTGTGATGTTGCCGCTGTCGTCGACGATCGAATTCAGCACCGCCGCTTCATTGGGCCTGGCCTTGCTGCTGGGCCTGGGCTTCGGCTTCTGCCTGGAGCGTGCCGGTTTCGGCAGCGCGCGCAAGCTCACGGCGGTGTTCTACCTGTGGGACATGGCGGTGGTCAAGGTCATGTTCACCGCCATCGTCACCGCCATGGTCGGGCTGTTCCTGCTCTCGACCCTGGGGCTGATGGACCTGTCCGAGCTCTATATCGAGCCCACGAGCCTGGCTGCGCAAGCCCTGGGCGGGCTGGTGTTCGGCGCCGGCTTCATCGTCGGCGGCTATTGCCCCGGCACTTCGATCGCCGCCCTGGCCACCGGGCGCAAGGACGGCATGACCTTTGCGCTGGGCATGCTGGCCGGCGTGACCGTCTATGCCGAGTTCACCCCCGGCATCGAAGCGTGGATCAAGGAAGGCAGCGTCGGCGAACTGACCCTGCCCATGCTCACCGGCGTCGGCATGGGCTGGTGGGCGCTGGCCTTCGTGGCCTTCCTGGTCTTTGCGGGCTGGGGCATGGGCCGGCTCGAACAACGCTTTGCCGGGTTGCGCCCGCAGCCCTGAACTCCGATGCCCCAACACAGACGGATCACCAAACACATGCCGACGTCGTGCCGGCACGGCCGGCGACCCGAGTCCTGCAGTGCCCCAGCACGGTGACCAACGGCATGGGCGTGGTCATCACGCACAAGCAGACCAACTTGCAGATCATGTACTCGCGCCATTCCATCTGAAGACCCTGTCCATCCGCCCGCCGGCTCGCCACGGGCGAGCCGGCGCAGGACCTAAATGCACACTCTCACCGAAAGGAAATCCATGTACCGCATGACTCTCGTCGCCACCCTCCTGCTGGGTGCGCAACTGGCCATGGCGCACCCAGCAGGAGGGTGGCGACGAGAGTCATGCGGTACAT
>JACZKT010000678.1 GCA_014859905.1 Rubrivivax sp. | reverse complement strand
GCCGCTGCGACGGCAGCGTCGGCGGCAACGACCAGCAGTGAAAGCGGAGTCGAGGACATATGGCAATGATGCAGCAAAGAACATGCGCACCGGCCCTGGGCAAGCCCGGCGCCGCGGCGCCGGCAGGGCCGAGCCGCGCCGTGGCGACTGAACTGAAGAGCGTCGATGCGCTGTGGCTTGAGCTCGATCAAGCGACCGCCACATCGTCGTCTGGCAGAGCTGCGCCATCGCGTATATCGTGGCGGCAGTGGTCTTGCGGCGTTGCTGCGGTCGCGCCGAACATCCACGGGAGCATCTATGCGCACGGCAAGCCAGACACGGCAGCGGGGCATGGCAGGCAGCGCCAGGTTGATGCTCGCTCTTGCGCTGCTGCTGGGGATCCTGACCGGCATCGGCAGCTACACCTTCGTCTACGCGAAGGGCTTGTCGTACATGAGCTCCGACCCCGAGGTCTGCGCCAACTGCCACATCATGCAGCCGCAGTACGAGGCGTGGCAGAAATCCAGCCATCACCACGTGGCCGGCTGTGTCGACTGCCATCTGCCGCACGATTTCTTCGGTAAGTATCTGGCCAAGGCGCTCAACGGCTACCACCACTCCAAGGCCTTCACGGCTCAGGACTTCGCGGAGCCGATCGCCATCAAGCCGGCGAACAGTCGCATCCTGCAGGACAGCTGCCTGTCGTGTCACGGTGAACTCGTGCACCAGGCCGTTGCCGTACCCGGACGCAGCGACGAAGTGCGCTGCGTCCACTGTCATCAGTCCGTCGGGCACGGCGAGCGCGCCGGCCTTGGTGGCCCTCGTTCTTGACGATGGAGGCTTGCGTGAACCCCAGATCCACCTGCATCGGTGCGGCCCAGCGCGGCGTATCCAACACGGTCTTGCTGGTGCTCATCGTCGTCGTCGCCGTCGTGGCAGCGGCGGTCACGGGCCTGCTCATGAACATCTTCGAGCGCAAGCAGGAGGCCGCCGCCTCCTACACCCAGCTCGTGGAGGTCACCGAGGACACCACCGACGCGGCGAAATGGGGCGTCAATTGGCCCAAGCAGTATGGCTCCTATCTGCTGACGGCGCAGGCCACGCGCACGCGTTTCGGCGGCCACGGTGGCAGCGAGGCGCTGCCCGAGGAGAAGATCGAACGCGATCCGTGGCTCAAGCGCATGTTCCTCGGCTACGCGTTCTCGATCGACTACCGCGACCGGCGCGGCCACGCCTTCATGCTGGCCGACCAGGAGCAGACCGAGCGGCTGACCAAACCGCAGACCGGGTCGTGCCTGCACTGCCACGCGTCGATCATGCCGCTGTACCGCAGCCTCGGCGACGGCGATGCAATGAAGGGCTTCGCCGAGAGCTACAAGTTCTCGTACAAGGACCTGAACGCCAAGTTGCACGCATCGGGGCATGCGCATCCGGTGAGTTGCGTCGACTGCCATGATCCGAAGACGATGCAGTTGCGCGTCACGCGCCCCGGTTTCATCCAGGGCATCCAGGCGCTGGCCACGTCCGAAGCTGCCGTGCCGCACCTGCCGTCGATCGAGCGCTGGCGGGCGTCGAGCCGCGCCAAGCCCTACGAGCCGAACACCGACGCGTCGCGTACCGAAATGCGCTCGTACGTCTGCGGCCAGTGCCACGTCGAGTACTACTGCTCGTCGCAGATGCCGCTCACCTTCCCGTGGGGCAAGGGCCTGCGCGCCGGCGACCAGGAGAAGTTCTGGAACGAAGTCAAGTTCGCCAGCGGCGAGCGCTTCTTCGACTACAAACACGCCGAGACCGGTGCGCCGATCCTGAAGGCGCAGCATCCGGAGTTCGAGCTGTGGAGCCAGGGCGTGCATGCGCGCAGCGGCGTGTCCTGCGCCGACTGCCACATGCCCTACGGGCGTGACGGCGCCACCAAGGTCACCGACCACTGGGTGCGCAGCCCGCTGCTGAACGTCAGCCGCGCCTGCCAGACCTGCCACAAGCAGTCCGAGACAGAGATCAAGGCCCGCGTCGACCAGATTCAGACGCGCAACTTCGAGTTGATGCAGCGCGGTGGCGTGGCCATCGTCGCGCTGATCGACGCCATCAACGCCGCCAGGAAGGATGGCGCCGCACCCGAGCAGTTGCGGGCGGCGCAGGAACTGCAGCGCCAGGCCCAGTGGCGGCTGGACTTCATCGCGGCCGAGAACTCGATGGGCTTCCATGCCCCGCAAGAGGCGGCGATGGTGCTCGGCGAGGCGCTCGACTACGCCCGCCAGGGTGAACTGGCGGCGGCAAGCTGGCGCTCGCCGCAGGCCAAGCCGGTGGCTGCAGCAGCTGCCGTCGCGCCGGTGGCGCCGGTCAAGAAGCCCTGAACCCTGTTCAGGGTCCGCCGAGCGGCTGCACGATCAGCCGCTCGACGAAGGCGCTGCGCGCCTGCTTCTGCGCCGCCGACCCCTGGCGGTTGAGCAGTGACTCGGCCACCTCGTAGCTGTAAAGCAGGAAGGCGCGCATGGCGGCCTCTTCGGCGGCAAAGCCGAGCGCGCCGAAGACCTGCGTGTGGTAGGCGATGCGGCTGGCGTCGGCCTCGTCCACCGCCTGCCGCGCGATGTCGTCGCGCCGCGCCCAGGCGCGGATGGCCAGTTC
>JACZKT010000677.1 GCA_014859905.1 Rubrivivax sp. | reverse complement strand
TCGTAGCGCTGCTCGATCTCGGACAGCGGCATCAGCACGACGTCGGCGACGTCGAAGGCGGTGGTCGCGACCTCGCTCAGTTCGCGCACGTCGACCAGCAGCGCGCCTTCGACCAGCAGCCGGCGCGTGGTCGTGGGGCAGACCTCGCGGGCGGTGGGCAGTTCGATGCGCTCGTTCACATCGGGCTCCTTGCAGGGTTCTGGGGCGATTCGTTTGCGGGCGGTCCGGCGGGCTGGAACAGCAACTGCTGCATGCATTCACGCTCGGCCGCCGTCGGCCAGCCGGCCTCGGGCGCTGCCTCGACCCACTCGACCTGACCGCCGGCGTCGACACGGGCCACGCCGTAGCTTTCGTTGACGATGGCCGCGGGCTCGCCGCCCTGCAACCGCACGTACCAGTCGGCCAGCCGCAGCGTGCGGCCGGCCAGCGTGGGCGCGCTGGCCTCGTGGCGGACCAGTGCCACGTACAGCGCGTGCGGCACGGGGTGTACGTCGCCGTCTGCGCCGAGCAGGAAGACGTACGAGGCGTGCTCGCCGTCGACGTGCCGCAGCGCGCGGCCCGACGCGTCGACCGTGCTGTACACCGGCGCGAAACCGCCGCCGGGGGTGCGGAAGTTGGTCGTCTGGCCCTGGTACAGGCGGGCGGCCACCCATTGCACCTCGCCGGCGTAGGCGTAGGCGCGCAGGTCGAATTTCATGGCCATGTCGCCGGCTTCGACACCGTTGCCGGCGACGGCGCTGACGCGGCGCTCGCCCGGCGGCACCAGTGCCTGCGCCACGTAGTCGCCGGCCAGGATCTCCTGCCAGACGCGCCTGGTGAGCTTGTCGCCGCGGTACGCGGCGCGGCTGCCGTAGCCGGCCATCGGCTTGAAGAACAGGCCGCGCCGCGCCGCCCACAGGCGCTCGCCGGCGGCCGCGGTCACGACTTCGGTGTGCGGCACGTGTTGCAGCAGCAGGTCGCGCGTGGCCTGCGGCACGCCCAGCGTGGCCAGGCGCGCGTCGTCGCTGAACAGCGCCAGCAGGCGCTTGTCGGCATGCAGCGCATGCGCCTGCGGGTGCGGCGTCAGCACCACGCCCTGCTGCAGCCAGGCCTCGCGCAGCGCGGCGCTGGCGGGCTGCTCCAGGTAGAAGTCGGTGAGCCGGTTGTAGACGAGGTCGATCGCCAGCTCGTCGTGCCACAGCGCGCCGTCGCGCCACTGCAGTGCCGACGGGTCGGTGATCACGGCCTGCAGCCCGTGGCGCTGGAACAGCCGCGCGAAGAGCAGGAATTCCGCGTACAGGTACTGCGCCTCGGGGTTCTCGTCGACGATGGCGATGCTGCGCAGCGGCGTGCCGTGGCCGGCCCGCCGCCATTCGTGGCGGAACATGTCCACCAGCCGCTGCTCGAAGGCCGCGACGTTGGCCAGCGTGGGCACCATCGCGTCCATCGCCGTGCAGCAGCTGCGCTGCGCGCGCGCGAGCACCGCGTTGAGCATGGCGCCACCGGCGTTGGTGTTGATCTCGATCAGGCCCAGCCGGCCCGGCGCGAGGTGGAAGTCGTAGCCGAAGAAGACGCCGCGCGGGCCACGGCTGGCATCACGCGGCACGCGGGCCATGGCGGGTGCGCCGGCGAGCACCTGCTCGCGGTAGGCCGGCAGCGCCACCACGGATTCGACGGCCCGCACCACCTGCGCGATGCGCTGCAGCTGCGGCGCGGCCACGAACACCGGCTGCGCCGCGAACAGCGACGGGCAGCGCTCGTGCACCAGCGCCGCCAGCCCCGGCTGCCCGAGCTCGGCGTCTAGCGCGTGCGCCAGCGCGGCGCGGTCCAGGCTGAAGCAGAAGCAGTCGCTGTTGAGCCGCTCGACCGGCGTCGCAGCCACGGCGGGATCGGCGGATGCTGGCAGCGGCGCGGCAAGGCTCATGGCTTGGTGCGGCAAGTGGACGGGCAGCGCGGTTTGCACCTCATTGCGGCATGCCGAGCAGGCTGCCGGTGAGCTTGCGCGCCACCGGCGCCATGAAGAAGATCACCGGCACACCGACCACGTAGGCGATGGCAAAGGCCTTCATCCAGGTGCGCACGAAGGTCTCCGTATAGCCCACGTTGACCAGCGTGATGACGAAGGTCATCACGAAGATCATCATCGCGCCCATCACGAGCGAGAAGACGAGGTGGAATTTCTTTTGCGGGTTCATGCTGTTTCCTTCGCGGCGCCGCTTCAGGCCGCGGCGAGCCATTTTTCGATCTTGTCGCGGCTGGGTATGCCGCCGGCGTGCACGACCTTGCCGTCGATCACCACGCCGGGCGTGCTCATGACGCCGTAGCCCATGATGTCGCGCAGCTCCTCGACCTTGCCCAGCGTGACGGGCACGCCCTTGGCTTGTGCCATCTGTTCGATGAGGGCGATGGTGGCCTTGCAGTTGGCGCAGCCGGTGCCCAGTACCTTGATGTCCATGGTTTGCTCCTGGAGGGTTGGTGTGTCTTACTCGCGTTCGAGTTCGAGATAGGTGCGGCTGGCGTTGCCGGGCATCAGCTCGGCGGCGTTGAGCAGCCGCGCGAAGGGCGCGGCATCGAAAGACCTGACCGCTGCGCTCACGTCCACGCCGTCGTCGACGGCCTTCTTCATGTGCGCGCGCAGTGCCAGCAGGTAAGCCTGGGTGTCGGCCTGCGCGGTGGCCACGGTGGTGACGCTGCCGTGGCCGGGCACCAGCACCTGGGGCTCGAGCTGCTCGATGACGGCGAAGGTGTCGAGCCAGTGCTTCGTGTGGCTCACCGGCAGCACGCCCAGCAAACGCTCGACATAGACCACGTCGCCGGTGAACAGCACGCTCTTCTGGGGCAGCCACACCATCGTGTCGCCCGGGGTGTGTGCGCCACCGCGGTGCTTGAATTCGAAGACCACGCCGCCGAGTTCCAGCCGCGCGTCGTTGCCGGCGAGCCAGCGCGTCGGCAGCGTCGGCACCGTGCCGTCGGCCTTGGCGCCCAGCGTGGCCTTCAAGCCCTGCAGGTGGTCGTTGCCGCGGTTGTTCATGTCGGCCTGTGCGTCGGCGTGGGCGATGATCTCGGCGCCCTGGGCCTTGAAGTAGCCGTTGCCGAGCCAGCGGTGGTCCTGGCCGCCGGTGTTGAAGACCCATTTCACGGGCTGCGGCGTCACCGCCTTGACCGCTTCATGGATCTGCCGCGCGCTCTGGAAGGTGGCGCCGCTGTCGATCAGCAGCGCACCAGCCGGCGTCACCACCAGGCCGATATTGGCGTTGAGGCCTTCGTTTTCGAGCGTGCGCGGGCCCTTGTCGCCGACGTGCACATAGACGCCGTCGGCCACGCGCTGGAAGCGCACTTGCACGGCCTGTGCGGCCAACGCAGCAATGGCCAGTGCCGCAATTAGAAGCGGCCTCGTGGCACGGCTGACGGTCATGGAAGTCTCCAGGCGTTGAATGTCGAGACGAGTCGGCGCGTTCACAGCACCGCATTGAACACGAATCCCACGATCAGGATGCCGGTGGCGACGACGCCCACGAAGGTGGCGATCAGCCGCACCTTGAGCACCTTGCGCAGGATGATCATTTCGGGCAGCGAGAGCGCGATCACGCTCATCATGAAAGCCAGCACCGTACCCAGCGCCGCGCCCTTGGCCAGCAAGGCCTGCACGATGGGGATCACGCCCGCCGCGTTGGTGTACATCGGCACGCCGATCAGCACCGCCGCCGGCACCGACCACCAGGCGTCACGGCCCATGATCGAGGCCATGAAGGCCTGCGGCACCCAGCCGTGGATGACGGCACCGATGGTGATGCCGGCCAGGATGTAGGGCCAGACTTTGCCGACGATCTCGCGCACGCTGGCGAAGCCGGCGGCTATGCGCTCGGACAGCGTCAGCCGGACCTCGTCGGCCGTCGCGGAAACCTTGGGCATCTCGCGCACCCAGTCTTCCAGGTGGCGTTCCATCTGGAGCCGGCCGATGATCCAGCCGGCGACGATGGCCACGGTAAGCCCCAGGCCCAGGTAGAGCGCGGCGACCTTCCAGCCGAAGAGGCCGAACAGCAGCGCCAGCGCCACTTCGTTGACCATCGGCGCGGAGATCAGGAAGGAGAAGGTCACCCCCAATGGCACGCCTGCCTGCACGAAGCCGATGAACAGCGGCACTGCCGAGCACGAGCAGAACGGCGTCACGATGCCCAGGCTGGCGGCCATGACGTTGGCCACACCCTCGGTCCTGCCGGCCAGCAGGGCGCGCGTGCGTTCGGGCGTGAAGCAGGAATTGACCATGCCCATCACGAACACCACCAGCGTCAGCAGCAGCAGCACCTTGGGCGTGTCGTAGAGGAAGAATTGCAGCGCACCGCCGAGGTGGCTGTCGCGGTCTACCGGCAAGGCGGCCACCAAGGCCTCGGAAGCAGGGGCGAGCGATTGGTACAGCAACCACCAAGCCACGGCGGCCACGAGCAGGAAACCCCGCGGGAACTGCTGGGGCCATTGCAAGGTACGCTGGGACAGGGTCACTTCGGCCATCTCTTCACCTCTACTGGGGGAGACGACGAAGGGCCGAAAAGGATGCAGACGAATCCGGTCAGGGGCGGTCCAGGATCAGTCCCACACCGGCACCGCGCATTGCGCAGAGCGCCGCCGCAGCAGCGCGGGGAAGTCGCGTACCGACTCGCGCATCACCGCTGAATCGCCCTTGTGGCAGGTCAGGCAGGACCCCACCGCGAGGATGCGTCGCTGCTCGGCCACCGTGAACGGCCGCGCGCCGGCCTGCGTGGACACCATGCCCGTGCGTTCCGCCAGGAAACCGGTCCAGGCATCGGCGGGCAGGCCGTCGTGCGGGGACGCAGGCTCGGCCGGCGTGAAGCGCCATGCACCGGTGCGGCCACCCGACGCCTCGAAGCTCAGCCGGCCCTTGCCGTAACCCAGCGCCACCGGGTTGTTGTGGCAGGACTCACAGGCGCGCGCCTGGCGCTGGGTGGTGTGCGCCGCCGTGGGCGCGAACAGGCGCCGGAAGACGGTGTCGGGCGGCCGGCCCGCCTGCAGGTTGCGGTCGATGGTGAGGATCATGCCGGGCACGAAGGTGTCCACCGTCTCGCCGCCGCGCTCGCCCAGTCCCGCGGCGATGCGCACACCCAGCGCAGGCGGCCCCGATTCGAATTCGACCGAGCTTTCCATCCATTCGCCTTGCACGAACTTCGCGGCCAGGTGGTCATGGCCCTCGGAGGTGGGGTCGAAGGCGGTGTGGCAACTGGTGCATTGCGGCGCCCAGGCGGTGTGGCAGCTGGAGCAGCTCAGGCGCTGGTGCCCATCGGCCGGCCCGCCGCCCTGCGCGCAGATCGCGGCCTGCGGCTTCAGCGGCGCGCTCTGGCCCGTGGCCTTGCGCCGCAGTTGGCCACGGCCCTGGGCATCGACGGTGACGTTGAGCAGCGTGTCGCCGCTGCGCGTGGCGCCCACGCGTTCGCCGGGCGCGATCGTCCAGCCGCGCAGCGTCAGGATCTTGCGCGATTCGGGGTCGATGGCCGAGGCGTCCAGCGAGTTCAGCGGGGCGCCTGCAGGTGCGTGACAGTCCTCGCAGCGCACGCGCAGGGCCTGCGCCTTGTGCGCCACGGCCCGGCCGCTGCCCATGACTTCCAGCGCCGTGTGGCAGTCGATGCAGTCCAGCCCGGCCGTGTGGTGCACGTCGGCCGTCTTGCGCACGAAGAAGCGCGTGTCGTCGAGCTGGCGGTACTGCGCCGGGTTGGCGTCCAGTTCGGCCACGCTGGGGTCGTGGCGCAGCTCGTGCCAGCCCTCGTAGCTGGTGGCGATGCGGCTGCTGCGGCTGTGGCAGCCGAAGCAGTGGCTGCCGTCGGCCTGCACGCTCAAGCGCGGGTGCACCTTGGGGAAGGGCTTGCCCGACGGCGGCGGCGGCACGGGCGGGCTGCCGTCTTCGTTCCAGTCCGGCACTTCGGGAACGTAGGCAGCCAGCGCGGCGTCGGCCGCGGGGCTGTACTTCAGGTGACAGGCGTTGCAGCCGCCACCGCGCGACTCCTGCGTGATCGGCCCCCACAGCGTCTTGGGCTGGCCCAGGTGGCAGCCCAAGACGCTGTGG
>JACZKT010000676.1 GCA_014859905.1 Rubrivivax sp. | reverse complement strand
GGCCGGATTCTGGTCCCCCAGGTGGCCGATGCGGAAGCCGCGCCCCTGCAGCGGCCCCAATGCGCCGGCAAAGGCAACCTGGAATTCCTCGCGCGCGACGGCACGCAGCGCATCCACGTCGGTGCCCGGCGGCACCGTGATCGTCGTCACCGCCGCCGAGCGGCTGACCGGATCGCGAGCGAAGAAGTCCAGCGCCCCGCCCTCGCGCCAGCCGTCCACCGCGGCATGCACCAGCCCAGCCAGTTGCCGGTGGCGCGCCAGCACGGCGTCCAGGCCCTCGCGGTGCAGCAGCGCCAGCGCCGCCTCCAGCCCGGCCATCAGGTTCTGCGGCGGCGTGCCGCAGAACTTGCGGTACGACAGTTCGCTCTTGCGCGGCACGAAGTCCCAGTAGTAGCGCGGCGCCGGGTTGCGTTGCGCCGCCTGGAACGCCGCAGCGTTGACGGCGACGAAGCCCACCCCCGGCGGGCACATGAGTCCCTTCTGCGACGCCCCCACGGCCACGTCGGCGCGCAGCGCGTCCATGTCGAACGGCTCGGCTGCCAGCGAGGCCACGACGTCGACCACGAACAGGGCCGGATGGTCGGCGGCGTCGATGGCGGCACGCAGCGCGGCGAGGTCGCTGGTGATGCCGCTGGAGGTGTCGGTGTGCACGACGAAGACAGCCGCGATCTCGTGCTGGTGGTCTTCGCGCAGCGCCTGCGTCACCGCCACGGGGTCGATCGGCAGGCCTTCGTGCCACGGCGTGCGCACGACACGCCGGCCCAGCGCCTCGGTCTGCACGGCCCACGACTCGGAGAAGTGCCCGGTGCCGGGCACCAGCGCCGCGCCGCCTGGGGGCACCAGGTTCTGCACCACCGCCTCCCACGCGCCATGGCCGTTGGCGGCGTAGAAGAAGACATCCGCCACCTCCGTCTGCAGCAGCCGCTTGAGCCCCTGCTCGCAAGCGGCGATGACGGCGTCGACGCGCGGGTCGCCCAGGTCCATGGGCTGCCGGCTCATCGCATGCAGCACCTCGTCGGGCACCGGCGTCGGGCCGGGTGAATGCAGGAAGCGGCGGCCGGGGATGCGCGGTTGGTCGGGCATGGGGCAATCGGGTGACGGAAAAGCGGATGTTACGGGCGCGGCACGACTGCACGGCCACACCGCAGGCCAGGACGGCGCACCCGGCCGCATCTTCCTGGCTCGGACCTCAGACCGTGCGGTCCCGCAGGCACGACCTCAAATCAGGACCTCCAACCCCTTTCTGTCCAGCAAGCTGAGCAGCTTCAGCGACGGCCCGCTGGGGTGCTTATCGCCGATCTCCCATTGGCGGACGGTCGACAGGCTGGTGTTGAGCACGGACGCGAAGACCGCCTGGCTGAGCTTGTGCCGCGCGCGCAGCGCACGGATCTTCGCACTCGAGTAGTCGGGCACGGGCTCCAGGCACAGGGCGTCGTAGCGCTGCATGCTGCGCATGTCGATGAAGCCCGCCGCGTACAGATCACGCGCGGTCTCGTGAACGGCGTCCAGAATCTTGCTCCCGGCCTTCTTCTTCGCTGTCATGGCAGATCTCCTTGAGTGCCGCGCTGGCGACGTGCGCATCGAGTTCGCCCGGGCACAGGCCGAGCAGGTCGGTGGCGATGCGCTGCAAGGCTTCGACTTCCCTGGCGCCGATGCTGGCCCTTTCGTTCTTCTCGAATCCGAAGACGAAGAACCACCGACTCCCCTTGTTCGTCGCGACCAAGGTGCGCACGCTGCCGCTCTTGCCGCGGCCCGGCAGGGCGATACGCTTCTTGAAGATCCCGCCGCCCAGGTCGGCATCGACGAGGCCCGCCGCCATCTCCGCACTTGCGCCGGCTTGCGCCAGCATTGCCAGTGTCAACGCCAGTCCGGCGGCCGTTTCTCGATGAAGGCCTGCACGCCTTCCAGCGCCGCGCCGTCCATCATGTTGCAGGCCATGGTGCGGCCGGCGTCGTCGTACGCGGCTTCGATGCCGGCTTCGAGCTGGCGGTAGAACAGCGCCTTGCCCAGCGCCAGCGCGACGCGCGGCTTGGCGGCGATGCGCGTGGCCAGCGCGTCGACTTCGGCGTCCAGTTGCGCCGCATCGACGACGCGGTTCACTAGACCCCGTTCGCGCGCCTGCTCGGCGCTGATGAAGTCGCCCGTGACCAGCATCTCGAAAGCCGCCTTGCGCCCCAGGTTGCGGCTCAGCGCGACGCTGGGCGTGGCGCAGAACAGGCCCAGGTTGACGCCGCTCACGGCGAACCGGGCCTCGCGCGCAGCCACCGCCAGATCGCACGCCGCCACCAGCTGGCAGCCGGCGGCGGTGGCGATGCCGTGCACGCGCGCGATCACCGGCTGCGGCAGCTGCTGGATCGTCAGCATCATGCGCGCGCACTGCGCAAACAGCCGCTCGTAGTAGCCCAGCGAAGGCTCGGCGCGCATCTCCTTCAGGTCGTGGCCGGCGCAGAACGCCTTGCCCTCCGCGGCGATGATCACCACGCGCGCGGTTTCATCGGCAGCCACGCGGTCCAGGGCCGCCTGCAGCGCGTCGAGCATGGCCTCGGACAGCGAATTGAAGGCCTGCGGCCGGTTCAGCGTGAGGGTGACAATGCCGCGCGTGTCGGCTTCGTACACGACCAGGGGTTCGAGGGTGGACATGATGGCGGTCTCCTATTCGATGGCCGAAGAACTCTTGGCGCGTTCGCGCAGCTGGAACTTCTGGATCTTGCCCGTGCTGGTCTTCGGGATAGTCTCGAAGCGGATCTCGCGCGGCACCTTGTAGCCGGCCAGCAGGCCCTTGCAGTGGCTGATCAGCTCCTGCGCCGTCACGGTGGACCCGGCCTGGGTCTCGACATAGGCTACCGGCGTCTCGCCCCACTTCGGGTCGGGCCGCGCCACCACGGCACAGGCCAGCACCGCGGGGTGGCGGTAGAGCGCGTCCTCGACCTCGATCGAGCTGATGTTCTCGCCGCCGCTGATGATGATGTCCTTGCTGCGGTCCTTGATCTTGACGTAGCGGTCGGGCTCGATCACCGCCAGGTCGCCGGTGCGGAACCAGCCGCCGGCAAAGGCCTTCTCGCTGGCCGCCGGGTTCTTCAGGTAGCCCTTCATCACGATGTTGCCGCGGAACATGATCTCGCCCATGGCCTGGCCGTCGGCAGGCACTTCGGCCAGCGTGTCGGGGTCGAACACGGTCATGCCTTCCTGCAGCGCATAGCGCACGCCCTGGCGCGCGTTCAGCCGCGTCTGCTCGGACAGGCTGGCGGCGGACCAGGAGTTGCGCTTGACGGCCACCGCGGCGGGGCCGTAGACCTCGGTCAGCCCGTAGACATGCGTGATGTCGAAGCCGAGCCTGGCCATGCCTTCGATCATCGCCGCCGGCGGCGCGGCGCCTGCGACCATGCCGCGCACCTTCTGCGTGATGCCGGTGCGCCACTCGGCAGGCGCGTTGATGAGCAGGTTGTGCACGATCGGCGCGGCGCAGTAGTGGTCGACGCCGTGCTCGCGCATCGCGCCCAGGATGGCCTGCGCGTCGACCCGGCGCAGGCAGACGTGCACGCCGCCGAGCATGGCCACCGTCCACGGGAAACACCAGCCGTTGCAGTGGAACATCGGCAGCGTCCACAGGTAGCGCGGAAAGTGCGGCAGGGTCCAGGTGGTGGCATTGCTCACGGCGTTGAGGTAGGCGCCGCGGTGGTGGGTGACGACGCCCTTGGGGTCGCCGGTGGTGCCGCTGGTGTAGCTCACGGCAATGGCGTCCCACTCGTCGGCCGGACCCTCCAGCCGCACCAGTGGCGCGTGCGCGGCGAGCAGCGTTTCGTAGTCGTGGCTGCCGATCGCTTCACCCGGGCCGGTGTATTCGCTGTCGGCGACGTCGATGACCACGGGGTCGCGGCCGTGCTGCGTACGCAGCAGCCGCAGCGCCTCGGCCATCACGGGCGCGAACTCGCGGTCGGTGATCAGCACCTGCGACTCGCAATGGTTCATCTGCCAGGCCAGCAGCGGCGCGTCCAGGCGCGTGTTGAGCGTGTTGAGCACGGCGTTCAGCGCCGGCACCGCGTAGTGCGCCTCGACCATCTCGGGCGTGTTGGGCAGCATCACGCTGACCGTGCTGCCGCGGCCGACACCCAGGGCGCGCAGGGCCGCCGCCAGCCGCGCCGAACGGTCGCGCAGCTGCGCCCAGTTCAGGCGCCGTGCGCCGTGGATGACGGCCGGCAGGTCGCCGAAGACCTCGGCACTGCGCTCGACGAAGCTCACCGGCGACAGCGCCACGAAGTTGGCGGCGTTGCGGTCCAGATCCTGGTCGTAGATGCTCATGGGGCCCCCGTCGCGACTTCGTGCCCGCATGTTAGCCGCGCACACGGCGGCTGCAGCCAGGGTGATCACGCACGGTCTTCGTATACCAGCATGGCCGCGGCCAGATCCTCCAGCGCGGTGCCAGCCGACTTGAATACCGTCCGTTCCGCGGCCGACTGCCGGCCGGGCGTGATGCCGCGGCACAAGCTGGCCAGCGTGCCGCGGATGTCCGCCGCCGCGAGCACGCCGCGCGACATCGGCGCGAGC
>JACZKT010000675.1 GCA_014859905.1 Rubrivivax sp. | reverse complement strand
TTCCGCCGGTTGAATATTCCCCAGTTTGATCTTTGAGCGCAGCCGGGCCGAGGCCCGGCTGCGCTCGGCGCCTGGCCCCGAGCATCGTCGTCCTTGAGCGGCGACATGCGGAGGGCGGGTGGTCAATCTGAAGGGATGGATGATGATTCTGGAATTGCATCAGCAAGGCTTGACGGTGTCGGCCATTGCCGAGCGCACCGGCCACGACCGCAAGACCGTTCGCAAGGTGATCGCACGAGGGCTGGTCGTGCCCATGTACGCGGCGCGCACGCCGCGCCAGACGCTGCTCGGTCCCTACGAGTCCTACCTGCGCGAGCGCGTGGCCGCCTGGCCCGAGCTCAGCGGCGTACGACTGCTGTGCGAAGCGCGCGAGCGCGGCTACGCCGGCGGCATCACCCAGCTCAACGACTTCCTGCGCGTTGTCAGGCCTCCTGCGGTCGCGCCCTTCGAGGTCCGCTTCGAGACCCCCGCCGGCCGCCAGGCGCAGGTCGACTTCGCGCACTTCATGGTCGAGTTCACCGAGCAGCCCGGCGTGCAGCACCGCGTGTGGCTCTTCGCCATCGTGCTCGGCCACAGCCGCTACCTCTGGGCGCAGTACGTGCTGCACCAGGACCTGGGCACCGTGCTGCGTTGCCACATGCTTGGCCAACAGATACTGCACGCCGTGCGCGCTCAGGCGACCGCCTTGCGCGTTGGGGAAGACTGGCTGGCCGGCCACCTTCGGTGGCTCGCGGGTCCATGCTGTCATCACTGCTCGAGTGCTCTTGCTCAGCGGCGTGCAGCGCTCCTTGCGCCCCTTGCCAATCACTCGCACGTGGGCGCCGGCGCCCAGTTGCAGATCGTCCGGCACAAGACCCGTCAGTTCCGACAGCCGCAACCCCGTTTGCACCGCCAGCAGGATCAATGCGTGGTCGCGCCGCCCCGACCAGGTTCGCAGATCGGGCGCCGCCAGCAAGGCGTCGACTTCAGGGCGGCTGAGGAACGGCACCAGGGTCCG
Organism: Rubrivivax sp.; assembly: GCA_014859905.1. Classification (GTDB taxonomy): domain Bacteria; phylum Pseudomonadota; class Gammaproteobacteria; order Burkholderiales; family Burkholderiaceae_C; genus Rubrivivax. The sequence goes on along the minus strand of JACZKT010000675.1, from coordinate 548 downwards.
GGTGAAGCGCTTGGCCGGGATGGCCAGCACGCGCTGCGTCTGCGCGGCGTGCGCGGGCGCCTCGAATGCCACGTAGCGGAAGAACGAGTGAATCGCCGTCAGGCGCAGGTTGCGGGTTCTGGCCGTGATTCCGCGTTTGGCTTCCAGATCATCGAGGAAGGCGGCAACCAGCGGTGCGTCGATGTCCTCCAGCATCAGCGCCGAGGGCGCCTTGCGCAGCCTCCCGTGAACGAACCGCAACAACAGCCGGAAGGTGTCGCGGTACGAGGCAATCGTGTGAGCGCTGGCACGACGCTGGCGCATCAATCGTTGCGTGAAGAATCCTTCAAGCAGCGGGGCGAAGCTCGGATGGCTGCTCATGGTGCGTGTCCCCAGCGACGTTCCAGGTGTCGAAGAACGAATAATCGGGGAGTGGATGAAAACTGGGGGAGCCCCCTGACCGCGGTAGGCTTGTCGACTGTCAATGGCAGCAGCCAGCGGAGGCCAGCATGGATCTGCAGTGGACCGTCTTCGTGCAGAAGAGGGGCGCAACCGAGCTCGTGAAGATC
>JACZKT010000674.1 GCA_014859905.1 Rubrivivax sp. | reverse complement strand
GACGAGCCCCGCGCAGCCGAACTGGCGCCGCAGCTGGCGGCCCTCGTGGCCGCACTGGCCGCCGAAGGCCCCAGCGCAGCGCGGCAGGCTGAACTCGAGGAGCTCGGCCAGCGCACGCTGCGGCTGTTCGCACACCGGCATGAACTGGTGGCACAGCTCGCTGCGCTGTGCCACGAGCTGACGCAAGGCCTGACCGAACTGGCCGAAGACGAGAGCTGGGCCCGCGGCCAGTGCGCCAACGTGCAGGCGAGGTTGGCCGAAGGCCTGAGCGCGCGCGGTGTGCGCGCGGCCAGCGTGCTGCTGGCCGAAACCCGCGAGCGACAGCGGCGGGTTCGCCTGGAACGGCAGGCCGCACGCGATGGGCTCAAGCAGCTGATGCACTCCATGCTGCTCGAGGTCGGTGCGCTCGGCGAGCAGACCGGGCGCTTGCAGACGGCGACGGAGCAGCATGTCAGTGCCATCGAGTCCGCCGACACGCTCGAAGGCCTGGCCGGCATCGTGCAGGCGATGCTCGCCGACAGCCGCGCCATGCACACCGCCGTGCGCGGCTCGCAGGAAAGGCTGCAGGCCGACAGCGCACGCGCCAGCAGCCTCGAGCAGCGGGTGCAGGAACTGGAGGCCGAGTCGCGCCGGCTGTCGGAGGAGGTCTCCACCGACGCGCTGACGCAGATCGCCAACCGCCGCGGCCTCATGAAGGCCTTCGACGGCGAGGTGGTGCGCTGCCAGCGCGAGGGCGGCACGCTGGCCGTGGGCCTGATCGACATCGACAACTTCAAGAAGCTCAACGACAGCCTGGGCCACGCCGCGGGCGACCAGGCCCTGAAATGGCTGGTGTCGTCGGTGCATGAGCGCCTGCGCCCGGGCGACCAGCTGGCGCGTTTCGGCGGCGAGGAGTTCGTGGTGCTGCTGCCGCGCACCGGCACGCAAGAGGGGCAGCAGACGCTGACGCGGCTGCAACGCAGCCTGACCGAAGCCCTGTTCCTGTACGAAGGCCGCGAGTTCTTCGTCACCTTCTCGGCCGGCGTCACGGCCTGGCGGCCGGGCGAGGCGCTGGAAACGGCACTCGAGCGCGCCGACGAGGCGCTGTACGAGGCCAAGCGCACCGGCAAGAACCGCACCTGCATGGCGTGAGCGGATGGCGCCCGCGACGCCGGCAGCGCGGCGGGCCGCAGGGCATGGCAGCCACGGCTTGTTGCAATTGAGTGCTCAACATGGCACAGCGGCGGCCGAACTTACACGAAGGGCCGGGTGTTCCGGCCGGCAACCGGCTCCAGGACCATGAGTACCCTTCGCCAACTCCTCGATCCATTGCGCCTGGCGGCCTCCACGTTCTTCCGGCATGAGATCACCCTGCGCCGGGGCGAACATGGGTTGCAGCTGGCGCTGGAACCGAGGGCGGCGAAGGGCGCGGGCGGGCGCCAGCCCAGCGCCGAGCAGCAGGCAGCACAGAAGGCCGCGGCGGAGCTGGCGCTGATGCAGGAACAGTTGCGCGCCTTGCTGTCGGAAGGGCCCGAAACGCGGCGCACGCTGCGCGCCCTGGTGGCCGTCGAGCAGGCGCTGGCCAAGAAGGGACTGCGCGCCCTGCGCCGGCTGCCGCTGGATGTGATGCGGCGCGCGCTGCACCAGTTCGAGGGCCTGGTCACGAACTGGTCGCCGGTGGGCCTGGCCAACCTGCGCTCGAAGATGTCGGTGGCCATCATCGAGCGCGAGCACATGGACCCCGACGCCGAGGCCGACGCCTATCGCACCGCAGCCGTGCTCGACACCGACCCGGACGAGCTGGCGTCCGACGGCTTGCAGACGGCGTCCGACGACGACGAACTGGCTGCCGCCTACGCCGCGCTGGGTCAATTTGCGCCCTCGGTGATCGAGATGCAGCCCGAACTGGGATCGCCGTCGGCACGGGCCGTCACCCGGGAACTCCCGCCGCCGGCCGCGGAGCAGGGGCGCATCAGGCTGCGCGAGCTCCAGCACTGAGCGCCGGCACAAACTGCTCACCGCTTACCCATCCTGGGCGGCAACGGTCGAGAAGGCCCGGCCAGGCGCCGCGCTCGAGGCGACGGGCCCTCTCACAACATCTTCGTCAGCTGCCCCAGCAGCCGATCGCGCAGGCCCTGGATCTCGGTGCAGCCCGCCAGGGCCGCTGCGGTCTGGCCGCATTGCTTCAGCGCGACCAGGGCATGGGCTCGGTCGTGGATTTCACGATGCAGCCGGTCAATCGCGTCGAGGTTCCACTGCTTGCCATGGGGACTTCGCGCGGACTGGTGGTCCAGCCATTGACCGAAGCGGCAATGGTGCGGATCCAGCGCCGGCGGCGCGTCGCGATCGCCCCGCAGGTGCGCCATGATTTCGACGACCCAGGCCCGGTGTTCCACCATCGCGAAGATGGCGGGCAGGTCGTCGCGGCTGACCAGCGCGAGGTTCAGCCAGCTGGGGTCAGGTCGCCAGGTCGCCAACCAGTGGGGAATGGCATCCGCCGCCATGGGCCGCGCGATGGCGTAGCCCTGTGCGCGTTCGCAACCGAGATGGAGCAGGATCTGGCCATGGGCCAGGGTCTCGACCCCCTCGGCCAGGACTTCCTTGCCGAAGGCGGCGGCCAGGCCGATCACGCCGTGCAGGATCGTCAGGTCTTCCGGGTTGTCGAGCATGTCGTGCACGACGCTGCGGTCGATCTTCAGCAGCGAGGTCGGCAGGCGCCGCAGATACGTCAGCGACGAGTAGCCGGTGCCGAAGTCGTCGAGCGCGAACCCGACACCCATGTCGCGGCACGCCTGCATGACCTCGGACACCCTGGGGATGTCTTCCACCGAGCTCGTTTCCAGCACCTCGAGCTCCAGATCGCCGGCACCCACGTCGGCGTGTTCGGCTAACTGGGCCCGCAGCCTGGCCACGAAGTCAAGGCGCTGGATCTGCTGGGCGGTGATGTTGACGCTGACAGGAATCTTCAGTCCAGCCGCTTTCCAGGTCTGGATCTGTGCCATCGCCGCGGCCAGCGTCCATTCCCCGAGCTCGATTCCCAGCGCATGGCCTGACAGGGCCGGCATGAAGGCCGCCGGCGTCAGCAGGCCCCGCTCCGGGTGTCGCCAGCGTATGAGCGCCTCGACGCCGACCATCTGGCCGGTGCGCATGTTGACCTTGGGCTGGTAGTGCAGTTCGAACTCGCCGTTGCCGATGGCCCGGCGTATGGCCTCCCACGCTTCGTGATGCCCGTGGATGTTGCGGTTCTGTTCGGTATTGAAGACGAGGATGCGGTTCTTGCCTTTCAGCTTGGCCTGATACATGGTTTGATCGGCCTGGCGCACGAGCTGGTCGGCGTCGATGTCATCGACCTGAGGGTAGAAGGTCATGCCCAGGCTGGCGGTGACCTGCATCACGACGCCGTCGATCGATACCGGCTGCGCAGCTGCTGCCCGCACGCGCTCCACGACGGGGGTCGCCGCGTCGTCATCCTTCAGGTCGATCAGCACGGCGACGAATTCGTCACCCCCGAGTCGGGCCAGGGTGTCGCCACTGCGCAGCCCATGGGTCATGCGACCCGCCAGCGCGACCAGCAACCTGTCGCCCGCAGCGTGGCCATGGCTGTCGTTGATGGCCTTGAAGCCGTCGAGATCGATGAAGACCAGCGCCAGCTTCTGGTTGCGCCGATGGGCATTCACCATCGCCTGCCGCAAGCGATCGGCCAGCAGTGCCCGGTTGGGCAGACCGGTCAGGGGATCGTAGTGGGCGACGCGCTCCAGCCGAAGTTCATGCTCCTTCTGCTGCGAGATGTCCAGGAACAGGCCCAGGTACCGAAAGGGCCGGCCCTGCAGATCGCGAACGACGCTGATGGTGAGCATCTGCACGTACATCTCGCCGGACTTGCGGCGGTTCCAGATTTCGCCGCTCCAACAGCCTTCGGCGGACAACTGCCGCCACATCTCGGCAAAGAACGCCGCGTCGTGCTTGCCGGAACCGAGCACGCGCGGCGTCTGGCCCACGATCTCTTCCCGGCTGTAGCCCGTGATCTCGGTGAAGGCCGGGTTGACGTCGATCACCTCGGCGTCCAGCGTCGTGATCAGGATGCCCTCGCGGGCATGGCGCAAGACACTCGCGGCGAGTTGCAGCCGCTCTTGCACCGCCTTGCTGTCGCTCATGTCCAGCAGCAAGCCCGTGCAATGATCGATCTGGCCGGCTTTGTCGGTAGGCACTGAGGCCCCTGTTGCAGCGGGTGGGTGAGAGCAGCTTATCCCAATGTGACAGAAGTTCAGTCAGCCTCGGGGCGGCTGCATTGACCGGCATCAACAAGCGACCCGCAAGCGACGCCCGTCACTCGATCGTCTGCCGGTAGCGCAGCATCGCGACGGCGCCGACGACCGCCAGGAAGGCGGCCATGGCGGCCGCCTGCGGCCACAGTTCGGCCCAGCCGGCGCCCTTGAGCATGATGCCGCGCACGATGCGCAGGAAGTGCGTCAGCGGCAGCACCTCGCCCAGCACCTGCGCCCAGCCGGGCATGCCGCGGAAGGGGAACATGAAGCCCGACAGCAGGATGTTGGGCAGGAAGTAGAACAGCGTCATCTGCATGCTCTGCATCTGCGAGCGGGCGATGGTCGAGAAGGTGAAGCCGACCGTCAAGGTGGCCAGGATGAACAGCAGCACCATGGCCGACAGCAGCGCGAAGCTGCCCGCCATCGGCACTTCGAACAGCCCGCGCGCAGCAGCGAAGACGAGCAGCACCTGCAGGTAGCCGATCAGCACGTACGGCAGGATCTTGCCGGCCATCATCTCCAGCGGCCGCACCGGCGTGGCGAGCAGGGTTTCCAGCGTGCCGCGCTCGCGTTCGCGCGTCATCGCCATCGCCGTCATCATGACCAGCGTCATGGTCAGGATGACGCCCATCAGCCCGGGCACGACGCTGTAGGCGGTGACGCCCTCGGGGTTGTAGCGCCGGTGCAGGCGCAGTTCGAAGGGCGCCGCACCGGCCCGCAATGGCGCCAGTGCGCCTT
>JACZKT010000673.1 GCA_014859905.1 Rubrivivax sp. | reverse complement strand
GTCGCGGCGTGGTCTTGTCGGTGTAGGTGCAGCCGAAGTCCGGGTCGGCCACCGCCGCCGGGTCGAGCACGTCGTCGCCGGCCGGCTTGACGCCGCCTTCGACCCAGGCCACGAGGTCGACGAATGTCGTCACGAGTTCGGTCGGGGTGAAGGCGCAGTGGCCGAAGTCCCGCGTCGCGCGCTGCACCAGCAGGTCGGACGCGCCCTTGGCGGCGACGCGCCGGGCGTACTCCTGCTGCATGTGGAAGGGCACGAAGAGATCTCCCAGCGTGTGCAGCGTCAGCATCGGGATCTTCAGGTTGCCGGGGGTCGGCGTCACGTTGGCCAGGCCGTTGCGGCGACGCGCCTGCGGGTCGGCGGTGACGCGCTGCACCATGTCGTTGAAGGCCGTCTCGGCCGGCGACAGCGCCGGGTCGGCGTCGAACTGGTAGGTCACGTCCGAGTTCTGCACCGCCACGCCCGGTTGGCGCGGCAACGTGCCGTCGCCCACGCCCAGGCCGAACAGGAAGTCGCCGGCCACGCCGTTCCAGAACAACCAGCCCTGCTGGAACAGCGGCCGCACGCCGCCGCTGCGCATCTGCACCAAGCCCGCCAGGCTCTGGCCTGCCGGGTTGAGGGCGAATGGGAAGGCCGGCCCGAGCGCCGCCTTGGTGGCGGGCACGACCGTGCCAAGGTAGTCGGGGCCGAAGGGATAGGTCTGGTTCATCCCCGAGAGCGTCTGCGCCGCGACGTTGAAGTCGAGGAAATAGTCGAACAGTTCGTAGTCGCCCATGACGCCGCAGATCGGCATCGCGCCGGCGTAGCTGCGCGGCCACTGCTCGGCCATCACGGTGGTGACGTGGCCGCCCATCGACGCGCCGCTGATGTAGGTCTTCACCGGTTTGCCGACGCGTCCGTTGAAGAACTGCGCCAGCGCGTGGCTGTCCTTGGCGCCCTGCGACGGGTCGTAGGCGTTCTTGCTGTAGCTCGACGCCGCCCAGGCGTAGCCCTGGGAAACCAGGAAGTCGCGCAGCGGATGGTTGTCGACCGTCAGCTCCAGCCCCGTGCCTCGGTAGCCGTGGGCCCAGATCACGAGCCGGCCGTTCCAGTTGGCCGGCACCTCGATGCGATATCCGGCACCGTTGTGCACGCCCCAGAGCGCCTGTGCGCCGGCCAGCGCCGTGAACGGCAGCTTGGTCTCGTCCACATAGTAGGCCGGCGGTGCAGCGGCGGCGACCACACCCACTTGCGCGGTCAGCAAGGCAGTGGCTGCGGCGGCGAGAGCTTTCTTCAGCATCTTCATGGGGTTTGTCTCCTTTAGGGGCCCGGGAAGGATGGCATCGAGGGGGATCAATCAAGGTCAACCGACCCTGCTCTCACGATATACCGAAGCTGGCCCGGAGAGTGGAACTTCAATGGCACCGACAGCCCCGTCGAGCCACCGGTTCGTGGGGTGGGTTTGCCCTTCCACGTCGGTTGAGCGCTTGCCGCCCGGTTCATTCCCCGCGTCCAGCTATGAACGCCCGCTCTCCCAAGCTGGCCGCACGGCGCTCGCCATCGCAGGCTCGTGCGGCACCGCCCGCATGATCGCCGCCGCCAACGTGCCGGCGAAGCGGTGCGCGTGAAGGCACCGCAGTAGGTGGCTTTCGCAAGGTCAGCTCTCGAGCGCTGATTCTTGAGGTGTGAACGTCGGGACAGCGTCGGCACCGCCAGTTCGGCTGATCGAACTGCGGACGTACCGCCTGCATCGGCTGTCGATCGGGATCGCGAGACCGTGACCGACTGCTTCGGAGGATGCTCGCGTTCGAGCGGCCGTCGGCCTATGGCGGCTGTACTTTGAAACCGGTCATTGACGCGGCGATCTCCTGATCAATCGTACGACTGCTCATGGCCGGTAGGGTCAGGTCGCAGCAACGCCAGAGAGCTGCCTCTCGGCCCGCCAGCTCGGGGCTGCGGAGGCCCGCCGCCAGTAACAACGCCGGCGCACCTCGGCCACGCCCGCCATGCAGCAGATCCCCTGGCCCGGTGGGTTTACCGTTTCGCCTGGTTCAACCCCAGCGTATTGCCGAAGGGGTCGATCAGCAGCGCAACGCGCGCGCCGAAGTCGGTGACGCCGGGGCCGCGGTGCAGCATGGCGCCACGCGCCAGCAACGAGGCCAGCGCGGCCTCGAAGTCGGCCACCTCCCAGTAAGGCGTGGTGCCGGGCACGCCGCCGGGGTTCTTGGCGTCGGCCGGGTGGAAGCCGATGATCACGCCGTGCGGTGCGCGCACGAAGGCATAGCGCGGGTTCTCGTTCTCCACCGGCACGCCCAGCAGTGCGGCATACCAGGCGGCAGCCGCGTCGACGTCGTGCACGAAGAGAACCAAGGATTCGGGTTGCAGCAACATCGTGTCAGGGCCAGATCAAGGCGGCCAGCGTGGCGAAGTCGGGCGCAGCCTGCCAGCCGGGCACGGTGATCTGTGCCTTCAGGTTGCTGTAGCGGTGCAACAGCAGCAGCCGCAGCAAGGCTTCGCGCTGGCCGCGGTCGAAGGCGCGACCGTTATAGCCATCGAAAAACGCGTCGACGCGCGACGCATCACCCGCGGCCAGGAAACACAAGGGGCCTAGCCAGTCGTACTCGCACGGGCCGACGAGGCCGTCGCCGAAGTCGAACATCGCCGACAGCCCGCTGCCCTGGTGCGGCAGGTTGAAGGGTGTGTACTCTCCGGTGAGGATCACGTCCGGGCCTTCGGGCACGGTGCCCTGCAGGAAGGGTTCCAGCTGCGCCAGCAGGTGCGCCGGCAGGCCGGTGCGCTGCTGGCGCCGATGGCAGCGCTCGCGCTGGCCCTGCAGGAAGTCGGCCCAGCGCGGCGCCAGCGAAGGCATGGCGTCCAGCGGCAGGGCATGCACTTCGGCGGCCAGGCGGCCGATAGTGCGCAGCACCGCGCAGCGTTCGCGCTGCTGCAGCGTGGGCCAGACACGATCGAGCGGCCTGCCCGGCAGCTGCGTCATCACCAGGTAGGGCCAGCCGGCATGCTCGGCGCTGTCCACCAGGTTCGGCGTGGGCAGCGAAAGCCGGCCCTGCAGGTGAATGAGCATCGCGCGCTCGAACTCGATGTGGTCGCGCAGGAAGGGCGGGTACAGCTTGAGCACAAGCTCGCGGCCCAGCAGCGCCACCAGCACCGTGCCGTCGCCGGCCGGCACCGCTGGCGCGCTGGAGTAGCGCTCGCCCAGCGCGGCGACCACGCCGATCCAGCGCGCAGGGTCTTCCTGCAGCGCGTCGAAGTCGGCGACGCCGGGGTTGGCAGGCAAGGCAGGTGATGCAACCAAGGATCAACGGGTGGGGCGGTGTGCGGTAGGGCCTATCGTGATGGCCGCGCGACCCTCACGCAAGGCCGCCGCGCGGTTCCTCCGGGTCTCGACCTTCGCGCGCACCGCCCAGCGCCATGATCGCCTGGCGCAGCGCCTGCAGTGCGCTTCGATCAGATCCCTGTCTGCTCGGAGATTTCCAAGGCGTCGTCCACCTCAATGCCAAGGTACCTGACAGTCGATTCAAGTTTGCGGTGACCCAGCAGCAGTTGCACAGCCCGCAAGTTCTTCGTGCGGCGGTAGATCAGTGTCGCCTTGGTTCGCCGCATCGAGTGCGTGCCGTAGTCTGCCGGATCAAGCCCCAGTTCCTCGACCCACCCTTCGAGGATCCGGGCGTACTGCCGCGTTCCCAGATGTGGCGAATCGTGGATACGGCTAGGAAACACAAAGTCGTCGGCCTTCAGTTCGGCCTGTTTGATCCACTTCTGCACGGCATCGCGGGTCGCAGGCGTGATCTCGAACTGAACCGGGCGCTGGGTCTTGTGCTGCATCACCATCGCGCGAGATGCCACTTGGTCGCCGTGGCAGATGTCGCGGACCTTGAGGCCGACCAGGTCGCAGCCGCGGAGCTTGCTGTCGATTCCCAGGTTGAAGAGTGCAAGCTCGCGCACGCGGTTCTCGATCTGCAGGCGGACTCTGAGTGCCCAGATGTCCTTGAGCTTGAACGGCGCCTTCTGCCCGACGATCTTGCCCTTGTTCCAAGGAACACGACTAACGGCGTCGACTGTGGTTCCCATGACGGACTCCCATCAAGTTGAGGGCCAACGAAGATGCGCCTGCGCGACGAGGCGGCCCTTGCCACCGGTCAAGCTGGCAGCACCTCGAGCCAGAGGTCAGCTTCCTGGCGACTCCCCGGATTCGCGCTCGCGCGCCAGAAACGGCCACTGGCGATCGTTCGCTGCAGGCCGCGAGCGAAGGCGACAGAATGAGGCCCCGCCGTCCACCTGCGTTGCCGCCACCATGCTGAAGTTCTATTACTCGCTCGCCCCCAACCCCATGAAGGTGGCGCTGTTCCTTGAGGAAGCCGGTCTGCCCTACGAGGCGATGCCCGTGGACACGCGAAAGGGCGAGCAACACCTGCCGGTCTTCACCGCCCTGAACCCCAACGCCAAGGTGCCTGTCATTGTCGACGGCGCCACCACGGTGTTCGACAGCTCGGCCATCCTGCTGTACTTGGCCGACAAGACAGGCCAGTTCCTGCCTGCAGAGCAAAGCCGCGGCGCCCTGCTGTCGTGGATGATGTTCGTGGCCTCCGGAATCGGCCCCTTCACCGGCCAGTGTGTGCACTTCAGGCACTACGCGCCAGAGCAGGTGCCCTACGCCATCAAGCGCTACGACTTCGAGGCCTGGCGACACTGGAAGATCATCGATGCCCACCTGGCCGGCAAGGCTTGGATGCTGGACGACACCTACAGCGTGCTGGACATGGCGGTGTGGGGCTGGGCACGCGCCGTTCCATTCGCACTGGGCTCCGATGCCTGGGAGCAGCTGCCCCATGTGAAACGCCTGCTCGACGCCGTGAACGAGCGCCCTGCCGCGCAACGCACCGCGTTGCTCAAGGACAAGCACAACTTCAAGACTGAGATGGATGACGAAGCACGCCGAGCGATGTTCCCGCACCTCGCTCCTGCCCAGGCCTGACGACAGAAGCCCGACCCACGCGCACGTCACTTGCCGCCATCAAGTGACCACGTCAGCGCGGGATGACTGGTTTGGTTCGCGATGCTGACTTCTCTGCGTCAGGGGCCGGCCACTCAGCCCTCGATCGTCTGACTGACCGCTGTCAGGCGCAGCAGTGAACTCGCAGTCCCGGCCAGGAGCAGACCGCCACGACCTCGCTGCAATGCGGGCGCTCGCGGGCCCCGCCAGCGCGGTGTGTTGGAATCCATGGACTCCCCACGAGTGGTTTGCCGCCATGGACGCGCTGCGCATCGCCAACGCCCGAATTCTGCCGTCACTCCGGCGCGTGCTGGTCGACGGACGGCCGGTGGCGTTGGGCGCGCGCGCCTTCGACCTGCTGATGTGCCTGATCGACCGGCGCGACCGCGTGGTGCCCAAGGGCGAACTGCTGACCGTGGTCTGGCAGGGCACCGTGGTCGAGGAGACCAACCTCACGGTGCATGTCGCGGCGCTGCGCAAGGTGCTCGGTGCGCGAGCCATCAGCACCGTACCCGGCGTCGGCTATCGCTTCACCGCCGACCTCGCATCCGAAGCGGCGACCCGGCCGGCCGCCGAACCCGACGCCAGCGCGGAATTGCGCGCCGCGCCCTTACCGCCGCCCGCGGACGTGCCGTCGCTGGCGGTATTGCCGTTCGCCAACCTGAGCGGTGACCCCGGTCAGGACTGCTTTGTCGACGGTGTGGTCGACAGCCTCACGGAAGCGCTGTCACGGGTGCGGCGCTTCTTCGTCGTCGCGCGCAGCTCCAGCTTCACGTTCAAGGGCCGCGTCGTCGATGTGCCGACGGTGGGCCGCGCGCTCGGCGTGCAGTACGTCGTCGAAGGCAGTTTTCGCGAAGCCGGCGGGCGCCTGCGCGTCGGCGTGCAGTTGGTCGAGACCGGCGCCGGCCTGCAGATCTGGAGCGGGCGCTTCGAGGGTGTGCGCGAAGACGTGTTCACCTTGCAGGACGACATCAGCGCCCAAGTGGCGGCGGCCATCGAGCCGAAGCTGGCACGTGCCGAGGTCGATCGCGTGCGCCGCAAGCCGACCGAGAACCTGCACGCCTACGAGCTGTGCCTGCAGGCGCTGCCGATCGTGTACGGCGCCGGGCCGGCCGCGCAGTTCGAGCGCGCAATCGGCTTGCTGCGCCGAGCGCTCGAAGCCGACCCCGGCTATGCCTACGCCAAGGCCTTGTCGGCTTGGGCGCACACCGCCGGCTTCGCGAACGGCGCGCTGGGCTGGCGTCGTGCGATCGAAGGGCTGCCCCATGCTCTAGAGGCGAGCATCGAGCACCACGACGACCCGACGACGCTGGCCTTCGCCGGCATCACACTCGGCTATCTGGGCCGCGAGCACGAGGCCGCGCTGCACGCGATCGAGCTGGCGCTGGCGCTGAACCCGAACTCGGTCACCGCGCTCCGTTCGGCGGGATGGCAGCACGGCTACGTGGGCAAACCCGACACGGCGATCGCCTTCCTGCAGCGCGCGATGCAGCTGAATCCGCTCGACCCCGAGATCGGATACGTGCACGCCGGCATGGCATGGGCGCACCTGATGGCCGGGCGGGCGGAAGAGGCGGTGGCCGCGGCGCGGCGTTCACTGCTCGACCTGCCGACCTACCTGCCCGGCCAGTGGGCCTTGCTGCACGCGCTGCGCCGGGCGGGCGAGCGCGACGAGGCCCGGCGTCTGGCCCAGGCGCTGTGGACACGCAGGCCCGGGCTGACGATCGAAAGGTATCGGCGCAGCCTGCCCTATGCCGACGCCTCGTTCGTGGCGCGCTGCGCCGAAGACTTGTCGATGCTGGGCATGCCGGCCTGAGGCCGGTTCGCCCGGTTCACATTTTCACAAGATCAAGCGACGCGCCGCATGCAGCCCGCCCAGTGCAGCTCGCGCAGCTGCGTCTTCAGCACCTTGCCTGCGCCGGACACGGGCAAGGCGGCGACGAACTCGACGCTCCTGGGGCACTTGTAGCCGCCGATCAGCGTTTTGCAGTGGGCGCGGATGGCGTCGGCATCGGCCTGTGCCCCGGGTTTAAGCTGCACCACCGCGTGCACACGCTCGCCCCAGTCGTCGTCGGGCACGCCGATCACGGCGCAGGCGGCCACTGCGCGGTGCCTGGCGACGACCTGTTCGACCTCGACCGAGTACACGTTCTCGCCGCCGGTGACGATCATGTCCTTGACGCGGTCGACGATGGTGAGGAAGCCCTCTTCGTCGAGCCGCCCCGCATCGCCGGTGTGCATCCAGCCCTCGTTGGGCGCGCGCTGCAGCGCCTTCGCAGTCTCCTCGGGCTTGCCCCAGTAGCCCAGCATCGCGCCAGGGCTTCGCACGATGACCTCGCCCACCACGCCGGGCGGCAGCGGGTGGCCCTCGGGGTCGACTACGCGCAGGTCCACGCCCAGCACCGCCTGGCCGGCCGAAACCGTCTTGCCGCGCGCGCGGCCCTCGGGTGCGTGCAGTTCCGGGCCCAGCTGCGTGGCGACCGGCGCGAGCTCGGTCATGCCATAGACCTGCGCGAACTCCACCTGGGGCAGGCGCAAGGCGGCACGCTCGAGCAAGGCATCGCTGATCGGCGAGCCGCCGTACCCGATGCGGCGCAACATGGCGAGGTCGAAGCCGGCGCACTGCGGGTGGTCCACCAGCAGCTGGATCATCGTCGGCACCATGACCGTCGTGGCGATGCGTTCACGTTCCAGGGCCTGCAACGCAGCCAGCGGCTCGAAGGCCGGCATCGTGACGTGCGTGCCACCCACGGTCCACAGCGTGTTGAGCAATGCGACTCCCGCCATGTGGAACAGCGGCGCGACGTGCAGCCCCACCTCGCGGTCGCGCGCCACGCCCTGTGCCGCGAACACCAACGCGTTGTAGACGAGCGCGTCATGCGACAGCATGACGCCCTTGGGGAACCCGGTCGTGCCCCCGGTGTAGAAGACGCCGGCGAGGTCGCGGCCGCCCAGGGTTGCATCCGCCACGGGTTGCGTGGCGGTGATGAGCGCCTCGTACGACAACAGTCCCTGCGGCGTGGCCCCGTTGCCCACATGGACCAGCGTACGCAGCGAAGCGCAGCGCTTGCGCAACTCGGGGAGCATATGCATGAAGGGGTCGTCGACCAGCAGCACGCGCGTGTCGCAGTCGGCGAGCGAGTAGGCGATCTCGGCAGCGCTCCAGCGCGTATTGACGGGGTTGATCGCCGCCCCGGCCCAGGGCACGGCCAGGTAGGTCTCGATGTAGCGGTCGCTGTTCAGCGACAGGATGCCGACGCGGTCATCCGCCTGCACACCCAGCCCGTGCAGTGCACCGGCCAGGCGCGCGACCCGCTGCGCCACCTGGGCGAATGTGCGGCGGCGCCCGCCGCAGACGGTGGCCAAGGCCCCGGGCCGGGCCGCTGCGGCTCGCTTCAGTGCCTGCGTGATCTGCATCGTGTCCTCCGGAAGTCCAACGGCGAACACGGGTGCATCGCCGTGCCGCCACTGTGGCGGCGACAGCGGAGGCCCGTCCCTAAGAAATCCGAAGCGACGCGAATCGTTGCGAAGTGCGCTGCGACGCACGGGGACGACCGCTTAGGCCATCGGCAGATGTCCGGAACGGGTCGGGAGCGTAAGTGCGCGGCCCTTGCATGCAGTCCTTCAGCCGGGAGTCCCTCCCGGGCGATGCTGGCGGAGTGACGCCGCAGCGAGGGTGCACGGCCGGCTGGCCGTCAGCCTGACCCGCTGCTGCTGGCTCAGGCCTGCCAGACGCCGTAGCCCGCCTCACGCAGGGAGATGGCTAACTCCACCTCCATCTCGCAAGCGGCTTGGTACGGCATCGGGTTGTAGACCTCGTAGAGCGCCGGCAGCAGACACAGCCCGTACTCGAAGACGAACCGGTTCGCCTGGATGCCCGCCATGTGCTTGTCGAACCGCAGGTCGGGGTCGAGCCCCGTCATGCCCACGTAGACGAAGGGCATGCCCAGTTTGTGGTCGGGGTTGGCCTTTCGGAAGCGCGGCTCGTTCCACACGCGGTCGTTTAGCCTGACGACGTAGACATGGTGGTGATGACGGTGCCGGGGCCGTGGGGCTGCCTTCCGAGCTGGCCCGGTCGCCATGCTTTCACCCGCGCCGCAGCGGCACCGCGAAGCCACGCGCCACTGCAGACCGCATCATCATGGCCTGGTACCAGCGCCGCACCTGCGGATAGTCGGACAGGTCGTCAGCTGGATTGACATGGATCGCCCTCATTTCAGGCGTTGGCAGGGCGGGCCCGAGCCGCGCCCGATACCGTGGAGACAATCAGAAGGATGCACCAACCCTCGATTTCGTCGGCGCGCGGCCATTCCGCCACCTGGGCTGCGATGGTACTGGCCGTGATGGCGGGCTGCGCCTCCGTACCGCCCGCTGTACCGGCCGCGCCCGCCGCGACGTCCGCCGCCGTTGAAGAGGGCCGTTCACTCGGACAACCTGAACAGCCTGAACAGGCCTTTGCGCGCTGGGTCAAGGCCTTCGCCGCCACGGCGCGCGAGGCGGGCATTGCCGAAGAGACGCTGCGCGTTGCGTTCGACGACGTGCGCTTCGTGCCGCGTGCAGTCGACCTGGACCGTCGCCAACCCGAGTTCACGCAGACGGTGTGGGACTACCTCGAACGTGCTGTGTCGGAGCAGCGCGTGGTGCGCGGCCGCGAGAAGCTGGCGGAGTTCAGCGCCGAGGCCGAGGCCGCCGCCGCCCTCCATGGCGTGCCAGCCCCGGTGTTGGTGGCCATCTGGGGCATGGAGAGCAGCTATGGCGCCAACTACGGCGACATCCCTGTTATCGACGCGCTCGCCACGCTGGGCTTCGAGGGTCGGCGCGAAGCGTGGGCGCGCGGGCAGTTGCTGGCCGCGCTGAAGATCCTGCAAAGCGGCGACATCGACCGCGCTCGCATGGTCGGCTCCTGGGCCGGCGCCATGGGCCAGACGCAGTTCCTGCCGTCGAGCTTCCTGGCCTACGCGGTAGACGCTGACGGCGACGGCCGGCGCGACATCTGGGGCAGCATGCCCGACGTGATGGCGTCGACTGCCAACTTCCTGGCGCGCGCTGGCTGGCTATCGGGCCAACCCTGGGGCGCTGAAGTCCGGCTGCCGCCGGGCTTCGACCACGGCCGCGCAGACGCCGGCGTGCGCCAAACCGGCGCAGCCTGGGCGGCCGAGGGCGTGTTGCCGGCGACGGGCGCGGCGCTGCCCGACTTGATCGACACCGCGGTGTTACTGCCGGCCGGAGCGCGCGGCCCGGCCTTCCTGGTCGGGCCCAACTTCCGCGCCATCCTTCGCTACAACAACTCCACCAGTTACGCGCTGGCTGTCGGCCTGCTGTCGGAGGGGCTGGCCGGCGGCGGCGGCGTGCAGGCGCCCTGGCCGCGCGACCTGACGGCGCTATCGCGCATGCAGCTGCTGGCGCTTCAGACGGCGCTCAACGAACGCGGGTTCCCCAGCGGCACGCCTGACGGCGTGATGGGGCCCGCCACGCGCGAAGGCATTCGCCGCTACCAGCGCAGCCTGGGCTTGCCGGCAGACGGCTATCCCACCATCGACTTGCTCGAGCGCCTGCTGCAGCCGTAGAGCGCCGCTGCCGAGCCCCTACTGCACCGAATGGCGCCCCGGCCGGTGGT
>JACZKT010000672.1 GCA_014859905.1 Rubrivivax sp. | reverse complement strand
GCGTGGTGGGCACGAACGCCATGAAGGGCACGCCCTTGGCCAGCGGCCCGGCGGCGCGGCCGCGCAGGGACTTGATCAGCAGCCCGGTCTCGATGCCCACCGGGCACGCGGTGGCGCACAGGCCGCAGCCGGCGCAGGTGTCGATGCCGGCGTGTCCGTACAGGCCGCGCAGCACTTGTGCTGCGGCCGGTGCGTCGACTTCGACCGCACGTTCGAGGCGTGCGATCTCGCGCCAGCCCACGATGCGCTGTCGCGGCGACAGCGTGAGCCCGCGGGAAGGGCACTTCGGTTCGCAGAAGCCGCACTCGATGCACTTGTCGACGATGTCGTCGGCGGCCGGCAGCGGCTTGAGCTGCTGCAAGTGCGCCTGCGGATCGTCGTTGAGCAGCACGCCGGGGTTGAGCAGGCCTGCCGGGTCGAACAGCTGCTTGATGCGCTTCATCAGCGCATAGGCCTGCGCGCCCCATTCGAATTCGACGAAGGGGGCCATGTTGCGGCCGGTGCCGTGCTCGGCTTTCAGCGAGCCGTCGTAGCCGCCGACCACCAGCTCGCACACGGCATCCATGAAGACGCGATAGCGCTCGACCTCGGCGGGGGTGTTGAAGTCCTGCGTGAAGACGAAGTGCAGGTTTCCTTCGAGCGCGTGGCCGAAGATGATGGCCTCGGGGTAGCCATGCTCGCGCAGCAGCGCCTGCAGCGCCAGCGTCGCCGCGGCGAGTTGCGGCACCGGGAAGGCCACGTCCTCGATGATCACGGTGGTGCCGGCACGGCGCATCGCGCCCACCGACGGGAACATGCCCTTGCGCACCGCCCAGTAGCGTGCGCATTCGGCGGTGTCGGTGGAGAAGCGGATCGGCTCGTGGGTCGGGATGTGCGCCAGCGCCGTCTCGATGGCCGCGATCTGCGCCTGCAGCGCGGTGGCGTCGGCAGCGCGTGTTTCCACGAGCAGCGCGGCGCCGTCGGGCCCAACCTCGGCCAGCGAGTCCGGCAAGCCGGGCTGGCCCTGCACCGAGCGCAGTCCGGCACGGTCGGCCAGTTCGACGGCGTCGACCGCCGTGCCCTTGAGGATAGTCACGGCGTGGCAGGCGGTGGCCAGGTCGCCGAACAGGATCAAGGCGCTGGCCTTGTGCGCATGGTCGGGCACCGTGCGATAGGTGATCTCGCTGATGAAACCCAGGGTGCCTTCGGAACCGATCATCAGGTGCGCCAGCACCTCGATCGGGTCCTCGTACTCCACCAGCGCGTTCAGGCTGTAGCCGGTGGTGTTCTTGATGCGGAACTTGTGGCGGATGCGCTCGGCCAGCACCGTGTCGGCGCGCACCGTGGCCACCAGCTCGGCCAGGCCCTGCAGCAGTTCGGGCCGGCGCGCGGCGAAGGCGGCACGGCTGGCGGCATCGGCGGTGTCGAGCACGCTGCCGTCGGCCAGCACCACGCGCAGCGATTCCAGCGTGCGGTAGCTGTTCTGAGCCGTGCCGCAGCACATGCCGCTGGCGTTGTTGGCGGCGATGCCGCCGATCATCGCGGCGTCGATCGATGCCGGGTCGGGGCCGATCTTGCGCTGCATCGGTGCCAGCCGGCGGTTGGCTGCAGCGCCTATGACGCCCGGTTGCAGGGAGATCGTCCAGCCGCCTTCACCGACGCGGCAGCCGCGCCAGTGGTCGCCCAGCATCACCAGCACCGAATCGCTGATGGCCTGGCCCGACAGGCTGGTGCCGGCGGCGCGGAAGGTCAGCGGCGTCTTGAGTTCGTGGCACAGCGCGAGCAGCCGGACGAGTTCGGCTTCGTCTTCGACGACGACGATCAGTTGCGGCACCAGGCGGTAGAAGCTGGCGTCGGTGCCCCAGGTCAGCAGCCGCAGCGGGTCGGTGACGAGCCGCTGTGCGGGGATGAAGGCCCCGAGCGCCGCCAGCAACTGGCGGTGAGGGGCAGACTGCGTGGCGCCGCTCGGCATCGTGGCGGCCGTCAGGCCCTGCTCGCGTTCGGCTTGTTCTTGCGCTTGGGGCAGGTGGCGCAGGCGATGCTCTGGCCATCGGCGGTCTTGACTTCGGGCCCGCCACAGGACCCCCGCAGGCAGGGCCGACGGAAGATCACGCCGATGGCCATGGCCAGCACGCCAACGCCGATGAGCACCAGCGTGACCGTGAAGACGACGAGCCAGGTGGCCGGCATCGCGCGTCAGGCGGCCGTGCCGCCGACCAGCGCGGCAAAGGCCGGCGTGGCGATGTCGCGCAGCGCACCGCGCGGATCGCGCACGATGAACAGCGCCGGCAGTGCGAGTTGCCGCGCCAGCGCCAGGCCGCGCTCGGGGCCCATCACGATGAACGCGGTGGCCAGCGCGTCGGCCCTCATGCAGGTGTCGGCGACCACCGACACCGAGGCCAGGCCATGGGCGATGGGCGCGGCGGTGCGCGGGTCGATCTCGTGAGAGTAGCGGCGGCCGGCGTGTTCGAAGTAGAGGCGGTAGTCGCCCGATGTGGCGAGCGACTGGCCGCTGAGCGGCACCACGCTGCGCACGCGCTGCGGCACGGCGTCGGGCTCCTCGATGCCGATCTGCCAGGCTCGGCCCTGGGCATTGAGGCCTCGTGTGCGCACCTCGCCGCCGACCTCGATCATGTAGCGCTCGACGCCGCCGGCGTCCAGTGCGAGCGCGGCCAGGTCGACGCCATGGCCCTTGGCGATGCCGCCCAGGTCGGCCTGCAGGCCGGCGTGGGCCTTGGTCGCCGTACGATGGCTGGCATCCAGTCGCAGACCGCGCCAGCCGGTCGCGGCGCGCCCGGCCTGCACCTGCTCGGCTGGCGGCACGGTGCTGCGCCTTTCAGGGCCGAAACCCCAGGCCTGCACCAGCGGTGCGATCGAGACGTCGAAGGCGCCCTGCGACACCTCGCTGACGCGTTGCGCGACCGACAGCACCTCGAACAGGTCCTTCGACAGCGGCAGCGCCATGCGCGCCGCATGGCGGTTGAAGCGCATCAGCTCCGACTCGGCGCGGTACAGCGACAGTTCGCGGTTGATGCCTTCCAGTGCGTCGTGCACGTCCGCCTGCAGGGCGGCGATGCGTGGCGCGGACAGTGCGCCACCGGCCAGCTTGACGATGTAGGTGGTGCCCATGGTCTGGCCGCTGAACTGCACCAAGGCTGGCCCTGTGGTGGGGCGTGCACGGTGTTCGCTGCAAGCGGGCAAACCCAGCGCGCCGAGGCCGCCGAGGGCACCGACGCTGCCTAGCAGCCGACGCCGGCGGGGAGAAAGCAGGGTGTCCATCATCGTCTCCAAAAGACCCTGGGGCGGCTCGGCTCAAGCCGTGTCGGCAGGCCTGGCCGCGCGCACGGCGGCCTCGAATCGACCTTCGCCGTGGCTGATGAGGTGGTAGGTGAGGTCGCGCATCGACAGCAGCCCGTGCACACGCGGCCCGTCGATGACGAGCAGGTGGCGGTGGCGGTTGACGTGCATGAGCGCCAGCGCCGCCTCGACCGTGGTGCCGGGGGTGACGAAGCGCACGTCGCGTGTCATGACGGTCGAGATCGGCGTCGTCCTGGCGTCGACGCCCGCATGCACGACACGCACCAGCACGTCGCGCTCGGTGAAGATGCCGTCCACCAGCCCGTCTTCGTTGCGGATCAGCACTGCGCCGACCTTGCGTCCGACCATCGTCTGCACGGCTTCGAAGACCATGGCGCCGGCATCGACGTCGATCAACTCGTCGGAGACTTGCTTGGCTTCGAGTACCGACTGGACGGTTTGTCTCATCGCGGGTCCCTTTTGTGGCTAGAGGCCGAAGTCGTCGAACATGACATTCTCGCGGTCGACACCGAGGTCGAGGCACATCTTGATCACGGCCTTGTTCATGACGTCCGGGCCGCACAGGTAGTACTCGATATCTTCGGGTGCCGGGTGGTGGTCCAGGTAGGCCGTGCGCAGCACCTTGTGGCGCACCAGGCCGACGGGCCCCTTGTAGTTGTCCTCCGGCCGTGGCTCGGACGGAATCAGGTGCCAGCTGAAGTTCGGGTGCTCGGCCTGCAAGCGGTTGAACTCGTCGATGTAGAACGCTTCGCTGACGTTGCGGGCCGAATACCAGAAGGTGATCTTGCGCTTGGTCTTCAGACGCAGCAACTGGTCGAAGATGTGCGAGCGCATCGGCGCCATGCCGGCGCCGGCGGCGACGAAGCACATCTCCTTGTCCGTGTCGCGGGCAAAGAACTCGCCGAAGGGGCCGGACACCGTGACCAGGTCACCCTCCTTCAGCTTGAACAGCCACGAGCTCATCTTGCCCGGCGGGATGTCGTCGCGGTACTCGGGCGGGAAGACGACGCGGATGGTGAACAGCAGCGTCCCCTTCTCGAGCGGGTAACTGGCGAGCGAGTAGGCGCGATCGACCGGCTCGGTGACCACCGACTTGAAGCGCCAAAGGTCGAACTTGTCCCACTCGGCGCGGAACTCGGGCGCGATGTCGAAGTCGCGGTAGCTCAGTTCGTGCGGCGGCGCCTGGATCTGCACATAGCCGCCGGCGCGGAAGGGCACGTCCTCGCCCTCGGGCAATTCGAGCTTGAGTTCCTTGATGAAGGTCGAGACGCTGCGGTTGCTGAGCACCTTGCACTGCCACTTGCGCACGCTGAAGATCTCGGGTGCGACCTCGATGCGCATGTCGCGCTTGACCTTCACCTGGCAGGCCAGCCGGCAGCCGCGCTTGGCCTCGCCGGGCGAGATGAAGCCGGTCTCGGTGGGCATCAGCGCACCGCCGCCTTCCTTGACCACCACTTCGCAGACGCCGCACGAACCCTTGCCGCCGCAGGCCGCGGGAATGAAGATCTTGTTCGCGCTCAGCGCCCCCAGCAGGGTGCCGCCGGCGGCGACCTTCAGCGCCTTGGCATCGTCCTCGTTGACGACGATGGACACGTCGCCGGTGGCCACCAGTTTGTTGCGCGCGCTCATCAGGAGCAGCACCAGCAGCAGCACGATGCCCGTGAACATGACGATGGCAAGCAGGACGGAAGTCATGGCGAGCCTTCAGAGCTGGATGCCGGAAAAGACCATGAACGCCAGCGACATGAGTCCCGCGGCGACGAAGGTGATGCCCAGGCCGCGCAGCCCGGCGGGTACGTTGGAGTAGCTGAGCTTTTCGCGGATGGCGGCCAGCGCGATGATCGCGATGGCGAAGCCCAGGCCCGAGGTGACGCCGAAGACCACGCTTTCCGGGAAGTCGTATTCACGCTCCTGCATGAACAGCGAGCCGCCGAGGATGACGCAGTTGACCGCGATCAGCGGCAGGAACACGCCCAGCGTGTTGTACAGGCCGGGGGCGTAGCGGTCGACCGCCATCTCCACCACCTGCGTAGCCGCCGCGATCGAGGCGATGAAGAGGATGAACGAGAGGAAGCTGAGGTCCACCGCCGCCAAGGCCGGGCTGATCCAGCTCAGCGCGCCTTCGGCCAGCAGGTAGTTCAGCACGAGGTTGTTCAGCGGCACCGTCAGGGTCTGTACGAAGACCACCGCCGCGCCCAGGCCGATGGCGGTTTCGACCTTCTTCGAGCAGGCCAGGAAGGAGCAGTAGCCCAGGAAGTAGGCCAGCGCCATGTTCTCCAGGAACACGGCCCGCAGGCCGAGATTGACGTAGTGTTCCATCAGTCTTTTTCCTGCAGCTGCGGCTGCAAGGTGCGCTGGGCCCAGATCAGCCCGGCGATGATGAACAGCGCCGACGGCGCCAGCAGCATCATGCCGTTGGGCACGTACCAGCCGCCGTCCTTGACCAGCGGCAGCACGGTCATGCCGAAGAGCTTGCCGGCGCCCAGAAGTTCGCGCATGAAGGCCACCGCCAGCAGCACCAGCGCGTAGCCCAGCGCGTTGCCCAGGCCGTCGAGCAAGGCCAGGCGCGGCGGGTTGCTCATCGCGAAGCCCTCGGCGCGGCCCATCACGATGCAGTTGGTGATGATCAGGCCGACGAACACCGACAGCTCCAGCGACAGCTCGTACATCGTCGCCTTGAGCACCTGGTCGAACACGATCACCAGTGAGGCGATGATGGCCAGCATGACGATGATGCGTATCGCCGGCGGGATGCGCTCGCGCAACAGGCTGACCGCCAGGTTGGCCAGCACCGCCACCATCACCACGCCGATGCTCAGCACCAGCGCCTTGTCCATGCGCGTGGTGACCGCCAGTGCCGAGCAGATGCCCAGCACCTGCACGTTGATCGGGTTGTTGACGAACAGCGGGTCGAACAGGACCGCGCGCTCCCTGGCGTTCAGGCGCCACCCTGCCGGGGCGGCGGACGTCGATGTGCTCATGACCGTGCTCCTTCACGGAAGCGCTGCAGGAACTTGCCGTAGCCATGTTCGCCCAGCCAGAACTGCATCAGGTGGGTGACCGCGTTGCCGGTGATGGTGGCGCCGGACAGGCCGTCGACGTGGTTCGGGTCGGCCTCGGGCTTGCCGGCCGGCCCCTTGATGACCCTGACCGCGGCCTTCCCTGCGTCGTCGTAGCCCTTGCGGCCGCGCCACAGCGCCAGCCAGTCGGGGTTGCTGATCTCGGCGCCCAGGCCCGGTGTTTCGCGATGTTCGTAGTAGGTCAGGCCGCGCACGGTGTTGGCGTCCGGCGCCAG
Source organism: Rubrivivax sp. (assembly GCA_014859905.1). Classification (GTDB taxonomy): domain Bacteria; phylum Pseudomonadota; class Gammaproteobacteria; order Burkholderiales; family Burkholderiaceae_C; genus Rubrivivax. Next base: position 3,537 of record JACZKT010000672.1, on the reverse strand, counting down.
CGACAGGAAGCCGTAGATCGTGCCCCACATGCCCAGGCCCTCGACGGCGATCACCAGCTGGTCGACCTGGCCGTCCTTCATCACGAAATAGACGATGCCCCGGTTCGGCAGGCGGCGCACGCCGGCGGGATTGCCTGGCGCGGCCTGGCTGGTAGCGGGGTCGTTGCGAGCCGCACGCTGGTCGTAGCGCCGGGCGTCGGCCTGGTCCTGCGGCAGCAATTCGCCGGTGCTCAGGTTCACCAGCCGGGCCTCGATGTCACGCTCGAAGTAGGCCTGCACCTCGGGCACCGTCATGCTCCGGCCTGGCGGCACCAGTCCGGCTGCGACGAGCACGTTCTTCTCCATGTACAGCCGGGCATTGGCCTGCTGCGCCGGCTTCAGGCTGACCGCGGCGACCGAGACCAGGGCCGCGCAGATGACGCAGACCGTGGTCGCGAACAGGATCGTGTAGCGGGTGCTGTTGATGTCAGCCACGACGGGCCCTTCTGCGCCGGACATTGGCCTGCACGAAGAAATGGTCGATCACCGGTGCCATGACGTTCATGAACAGGATGACCAGCATCACCGACTCCGGGTAGGCCGGGTTGACGACACGGATGAGCACGATCAATGCGCCCATCAGCACACCGTAGACCCACTTGCCGGCCTCGGAGAAGGTCGACGTCACCGGGTCGGTGGCCATGAAGACGATGCCGAAGGCCCAGCCGCCGAGCACGATGTGCCACCAGAAGGGCACGCCGAACCAGGGGTTGGTGGCCGACCCGAGGGCATTGAGCAGGCTGGCCATGAGCACCGTGCCCAGCGTGGCCGCGGCCATCGTGCGCCACGAGCCGACGCCGGTGAAGATGATCACCGCGGCGCCGATCAGGCAGGCCAGGGCCGAGGTCTCGCCCATCGAACCCGGCTCCAGGCCGATGAAGGCAGTCCACCACGAGAAGCCCTGGGCCTCGAACTCGCCGGTCATGGTGCGCATCTGGGCCAGCAGGGTGGCGCCCGAGTAGCCGTCGACGGCGGCGCCTTCGGGCACCGCGGCCCAGACCTTGTCGCCCGAGATCTCGGCCGGATAGGCGAAGAACAGGAAGGCGCGCGCGGCCAGCGCCGGGTTGACGAAGTTCATGCCGGTGCCGCCGAACACCTCCTTGGCGACGACGACGCCGAAGCTGATGCCCAGTGCGGCCTGCCACAGCGGCGTGCTCGGCGGCAGGATCAGCGGAAACAGCAGACCGGTGACGAAGAAGCCCTCGTTGACCTCGATCTTGCGCACCACCGCGAACAGCACTTCCCAGGCCAGGCCGACGATCATCGTGACGGCGTACAGCGGCAGGAAGTACAGCGCGCCGTGGATGACGTTGGCGCCCAGGCTGCCGGGGGAATAGCCCACGCCGAGCAGGGCGATGACGGCATGACGCCAGCCCTCCAGGCTGCCGGTCTTGGCCGGGTCCAGCGCCAGGTTGGCCTGCAGTCCGGTGTTGAACATGGCCATGAAGACGCAGGGCAGGGCCGCGATCACGACCAGGAACATCATGCGCTTGAGGTCCATCGCGTCGCGCACATGGGCGCTGCTGCGGGTCACGGCATGGGGCGTGTAGAAGAAGGTGTCGGCGGCTTCCCACAGCGGGTACCAGCGCTCGTAGCGTCCGCCCTTCTCGAAGTTCGGGGCGATGCGGTCCAGCACAGATCGCAGGCTCTTCACGCGTTTTCCTTCTCGATTTGGTCGAGCAACTTGCGCAGCAGCGGGCCGTACTCGGTCTTGCCCGGGCACACGAAGGTGCACAGCGCGAGGTCTTCCTCGTCCAGTTCCAGGCAGCCGAGCGTCTGCGCGCGGACGACGTCGCCGATGACCAGGGCGCGCAGCAGGAAGGTCGGCATCAAGTCCAGCGGCATCACGCGTTCGTAGCCGCCGATGGGCACCATCGCCCGTTCGCCGCCGTTGGTGCTGGTGGTCAGCGGCAGGCCGCGGCGGCCGGCGAAATGGCCGAGCACGACGCCCCAGAGCGAGAACTTGTCCTTCTGCGGCGCGATCCACCCGAACAGTTCGCGCTCGCGGCCTTCGTGCAGGACCGAGACCTGGCGGTGGTGGCGGCTGAGATAGCCGGTCTCGTCGCCGGCCGCGACACGGCCGTCGAGCACCGACCCCGAGAGCACCCGCAACTCGCCGTCGGCCAACTCGCCCTGGGTCAGCTCGGCCAGCGACACGCCGAGCCGGGTGCGCAGCAGTCGCGGGCGGTGTACCGCAGGACCGGCCAGCGAGACCACACGTTCGACGTCGAGCCGCCCCGTGGCCAGGAGGTGGCCGATGGCCGCCACGTCCTGGTAGCCGATGTGCCAAACGGTGCGCTCGGCGTCGACCGGATGCAGCAGGTGGATGTGCAGGCCGGGCGTGCCGGCCGGGTGCGGGCCGCTGAATTCGTGCACTTCGGCGCGTGAACCCGGCCCGGCCGCGATGCGCGAACCGGTGCCGCGGCACAGATACACCGGGCCCGGTGCCAGCAGCTCGATGGCCGCCATGCCGGCGGCGAAGTCGGCTTCGCGCCCAGCCAGCACGAGCTGCGGATCGGGCGCATGCGGATGGCTGTCGATGGCGGTGACGAAGATCGCCCGCGGCACGGCGTCGGCGGCCGGCACGCGGCTGAAGGGTCGGGTGCGCAGGGCGCTCCACAGCCCGCTTTCCAGCAACAGCGCGCGTACGGCGGCGCCATCGGCGGGCGCGCTGCCGCGAGGTGGCAGGTTTTCGAAGTCCACCTGGGTCGCAGGGCCATCGTCGTCGGCGACATCGATGACCATGGAAAGAAAGGACCGCCGTTCGCCGCGGTGCAGCGCGCTCACGGTGCCGGCGGCAGGGGAGGTGTAGCACAGGCCCGGCGACTTGCGGTCACCGTAAAGCAGTTGGCCACGCAGCACGCGGTCACCCGGCTGCACCGCCAGCGCCGGGCGCAGGCCGTGCGTGTCTGCACCCAGCAATGCCACCCGGCGCGGGGCCGCTGCCGGCTCGATACGCTGCTCGGGCGCCCCCGCCAAGGGCAGGTCCAATCCTTTGCGTATCGTGTGCACAGCCATGGTCGCCTATCGAGTTCGCTATGGTTGTCGCATCCGCCGACTGTATGGCGCCAGGCTGCGGTGCCCAAGCCTGCAGAGCGGCGCGAGGCTATTACAGCCACCGTTGGCCACCTTGACCTATGTCAGCCCCCCGTCGAATCGAGGCGATCCCCATTGGCAAAAAGGCTGCACCGCCCCGCTACACTGCGCCGCTGCTCGTGGACCCCGCCAACCCGCACTGGCTCAATGCAATGCATGGCGGCGGCACTCGACGCCTGCCGAACCTGAACCTGTCGAGCCTCACAGACCATGGATAACCCGCCGGTCACCGCCAACCTGGTCCCTCGCGCTGCCTCGGCGCCGTGGGTGCTGCAGGCCTGCGACCTCGCGGGCCAGCGCGGTGAGCGCGCGCTGTTCGAACACCTCGAGATGGCACTGGAGCCAGGCGCGGTGGTCTGGCTGCGCGGCCGCAACGGCCGCGGCAAGACCAGCCTGCTGCGC
>JACZKT010000063.1 GCA_014859905.1 Rubrivivax sp. | reverse complement strand
GAGAGGGAGCAGTTTCAAGGGACTCTCGGTCTTCGCGGCGACACGACGTTCATGTACCAAGAGAATCATTGCGCATGACACTGCTGGCCGACCGCATCGCGCACACCATCCGCCAGGACGTGAAGTCCATGCACGCCTACGCGATCCAGCCCAGCGCCGGGCTGGTGAAGCTGGACGCGATGGAGAACCCCTTCCGCCTGCCGCCCGAGCTGCAACGTGAACTCGGCGAACGGCTGGGCCGCGTGGCGATCAACCGCTACCCGGTGCAGGGCCCGGCCGACGTGGTGGCGGCCCTGTCGCGGCATGCCGGGCTGCCGGCCGGCTGCAAGCTGATCCTGGGCAACGGCTCCGACGAACTGATCGACATCCTCTCGGTCGCCTGCGACGTGCCGGGCGCCGCCGTGCTGGCGCCGCTGCCCGGCTTCGTGATGTACGAGATGTCGGCCCGGCTGCGCGGGCTGCGCTTCGTCGGCGTGCCCTTGACGCCGGACTTCGAGCTCGACGAGGCCGCCATGCTGGCCGCGATCGAGGAACACCGCCCGGCGCTGACCTACATCGCCTACCCCAACAACCCCACGGCCAACCTGTTCAATGACGCCACCGTCGACCGCATCGTCGCCGCCGTGGGACGCCAGCACGGCTTGGTGGTGTTCGACGAGGCCTACCAGCCCTTCTCGTCGCGCACCTGGATGCAACGGCTGGCGGCGCACGAGCATGTGCTGGTGATGCGCACGCTGTCCAAGTTCGGGCTGGCCGGCGTGCGGCTGGGTTACCTGTGCGGCACCGCGGCGCTCGTCGACGAGGTCGACAAGGTGCGCCCGCCGTACAACGTGAGCGTGCTCAACGCCGAGGCCACCTTGTTCGCGCTCGAGCACGCCGACGAATACGCGCGCCAGGCGGCGCTGCTGCGCGCCGAACGCGAGCGCCTGCAGCTGGCGCTGCTCGGCCTGCCCGGCGTGCGCGTCTTCCCCAGCGAAGCCAACATGATCCTGGTGCGCGTGCCGGACTCAAAGCGCGCCTTCGAAGGCATGAAGGCCCGCGGTGTGCTGGTCAAGCACATCGCCGGGCTGCATCCGCTGCTGGCGAACTGCCTGCGCCTGACGGTAGGCGCGCCCGCAGAGAATGAGCTCATGATCCGGGCCTTGAAGGAAAGCCTCTAGATGACGAACCGAACGGCAGACCTCAGGCGCGACACCAGGGAAACGCAAATCCACGTTCGCCTCGACCTCGACGGCAGCGGCGAGGCCAGGCTGGCCACCGGCATCGGCTTCTTCGACCACATGCTCGACCAGATCGCGCGCCACGGCCTCATCGACCTGGAGATCGAGGCGCGGGGCGACCTGCACATCGACGGCCACCACACGGTCGAAGACGTCGGCATCACGCTGGGCATGGCGGTGGCGCAGGCGGTGGGCGACAAGAAGGGCATCACGCGCTACGGCCACGCCTACGTGCCGCTGGACGAGGCGCTGTCGCGTGTGGTGGTCGACTTTTCCGGCCGCCCGGGACTGCACATGCACGTGCCCTTCAAGGCCGGCATGATCGGCGGCTTCGACACCCAGCTGGCCTACGAGTTCTTCCAGGGTTTCGCCAACCACGCGGGGGTCACGCTGCACATCGACAACCTCAAGGGCGACAACGCGCACCACCAGTGCGAAACGGTGTTCAAGGCTTTCGCGCGCGCGCTGCGCATGGCGCTGACGCCCGACCCGCGCAGCGCCGGCGTCATTCCATCGACCAAGGGCAGTCTCTAGTTCTATGGGTACAGTGGCGGTCGTCGACTACGGCATGGGCAACCTGCGTTCGGTTTCGCAGGCGGTGCTGCACGTGGCGGCGGGAACGGGTGCCGAGGTGCTCGTCACCTCCAACCCCGCCGAAGTGCTGGCCGCCGAGCGTGTCGTGCTGCCGGGGCAGGGCGCCATGCGCGACTGCATGCGCGAGCTGCACGACTCGGGTCTGAAGAACGCCGTGCTGCACGCCGCCGCCCACAAGCCGCTGCTGGGCGTGTGCGTGGGCATGCAGATGCTGCTGGACCACAGCGAGGAGCAGGACACGCCGGGTCTGGGCCTGATCCCCGGCGAAGTGCGCCGTTTCCGGCTCGAAGGCCGTCTGCAGCCCGACGGCAGCCGCTACAAGGTGCCGCAGATGGGCTGGAACCGCGTCTTCCAGCGCCCGCATGCGATGTGGCAGGGCGTGCCCGATGGTGCGTACTTCTACTTCGTGCATAGTTACTGGGTCGACCCGTCGGACCCGCACCACACGGTGGGCGAAACCGACTACGGCTCGCGCTTTACCTGCGCCGTGGCGCGGGATAACATTTTTGCCACCCAGTTCCACCCCGAGAAGAGCGCCGACGACGGCCTGGCCCTGTACCGCAACTTCCTGCGCTGGAAGCCCTAGCCGACAGCCCTGAACGGCCAACCGCTGCGCCTTCTCTGCCCCTACCCCCACCAAGCTCCACCCGAGCCATGCTGCTGATACCGGCCATCGACCTCAAGGACGGCAAGTGCGTCCGCCTGCAACAAGGCGACATGAAGGCGTCGACCACCTTCGGCGAGGATCCCGCCGCCATGGCCCGGCGCTGGCTCGACGCCGGTGCGCGGCGCTTGCACCTGGTCGACCTCAACGGCGCCTTCGCCGGCCGGCCGGTCAACGAGGCGGCCGTGAAGGCCATCCTGCGCGAGGTCGGCGACGAGATCCCGGTGCAGCTGGGCGGCGGCATCCGCGACCTCGACACCATCGAGCGTTTCCTCGACGACGGCCTGAGCTACGTCATCATCGGTACCGCCGCGGTCAAGAGCCCGGGCTTCCTGAAGGACGCCTGCACGGCCTTCGGCGGCCACATCATCGTCGGCCTCGACGCCAGGGACGGCCGGGTGGCCACCGACGGCTGGAGCAAGCTCACCGGCCACGAGGTGGTGGACCTGGCGCTCAAGTTCCAGGACTACGGTGTCGAAGGCGTCATCTACACCGACATCGGCCGCGACGGCATGCTCACCGGCATCAACATCGAAGCCACGGTGAAGCTCGCGCAGGCGCTCAGCATTCCCGTCATCGCCTCCGGCGGCCTGTCCGGACTGGCCGACATCGAAAGGCTCTGCGCCGTGGAATTCGAAGGCGTGACCGGCGTGATCTGCGGCCGCAGCATCTACAACGGCGACCTCGACTTCGCCGCCGCGCAGACCCGTGCCGACGAGCTCGGCACGGCCGCCTGATGCTCGGGAATCAGAAGGGCGAGCACTGATGCTCGCGAATCAGAAGGGCGAGCACTGATGCTCGCGAATCAGAAGGGCGAGCACTGATGCTCGCGAAGCGCATCATCCCCTGCCTGGACGTCACCGGCGGCCGCGTCGTCAAGGGCGTCAACTTCGTCGAGCTGCGCGACGCCGGCGACCCGGTGGAGATCGCCGCCCGCTACAACGAGCAGGGCGCCGACGAACTGACCTTCCTCGACATCACCGCCACCAGCGACGGCCGCGACCTCATCCTGCCCATCATCGAGGCGGTGGCGTCGCAGGTCTTCATCCCGCTCACGGTGGGCGGCGGCGTGCGCACGGTGGCCGACGTGCGCCGGCTGCTCAACGCCGGCGCCGACAAGGTGAGCTTCAACTCGGCGGCGGTGGCGCGGCCCGAGGTCATCGCCGAGGCGGCCGACAAGTACGGCGCGCAGTGCATCGTCGTGGCCATCGACGCCAAACGCCGCCCCGGCGGCGGCTGGGACGTCTACACCCACGGCGGCCGCCAGAACACCGGACTGGACGCCGTGGCCTGGGCGCAGCGCATGGCCGAACTCGGCGCCGGCGAGATCCTGCTCACCAGCATGGACCGCGACGGCACGCGGATCGGCTTCGACCTCGAACTCACGCGCGCCGTGTGCGACGCCGTGCCGGTGCCGGTGATCGCCTCGGGCGGCGTCGGCGCGCTGGAGCATCTGTCCGAAGGCATACGCATCGGCGGCGCCGACGCGGTGCTGGCGGCCAGCATCTTCCACTACGGCGAATTCACGGTCGGCCAGGCCAAGGCGCTGCTGGCGCGCGACGGCATCACGGTGCGGCTGTGAGCAAGCCGGCCCGTGCTGGCAGCCGCCGCGACCCCCGCCACGCGCCGCCGGGCGAAGTGCGGCTCATCGGCGGCCTGTGGAAACGCAGCAAGCTGCCGGTCCCCGACCGACCCGGCCTGCGCCCGACGCCCGACCGCGTCAAGGAAACGCTGTTCAACTGGCTCGGCCAGGACCTCACCGGCTGGCGCGTGCTCGACGCCTTTGCCGGCACCGGTGCCCTGGGCTTGGAAGCCGCATCGCGCGGCGCGGCCGAGGTCGTGTTGCTGGAGCGCGACCCGGTGCTGGCCGCCAGCCTGGAAGCCACCCGGCTGCGCCTGGGCG
>JACZKT010000062.1 GCA_014859905.1 Rubrivivax sp. | reverse complement strand
GCCACCAGGTCAACCATCATCGGTGCGACCTGACGCACGGCCTCGCGCACCGCCGGCACCTGCAGCAGCAACCAGACGCCGGCGATGTGGGTGCAGGCCACGGCGGCAATCATCAGCCGCGACTCCTGCCGCGACAATCCGGGCGGCGGCTGCAGCGCCTGTGCCCACGTCGGGCGGCCCAGGATCGGACCCGGGTCGGCGGTGGGGCAGGGGCTCGCGGCGCGCATACGACAATGCTAAACGCAATGCGAATGATTCGCAATAGCGCGTTCTTTCTGAGCGCACCCTCATCAACATGGCCGTGGCCGCAGTCCGGGTCCAGGTGGTGGCCGGCGCGCTGCTCCACCTCGGACACGAAGCCGCTGCCGGCCCGACGGGCATGGCGGCCGCTTCTTGGCGGCGCGCAACGGCGGTATCAGTCGCCGGCGGCGACCCGGGTGCCCTCGATCCGGGGCGCCGTGCGCAGGCTCCAGACCATGGTCACGGCGAGGATGCCCACCACCACGCCCAGCGACACCAGCACCGGAATCTTGATCACGTCCGCCAGCAGCATCTTGCTGCCGATGAAGACCAGGACCACCGCCAGCCCATAGCTCAGCAGGTGGAACTTGACGGCCACCGCGGCGAGCAGGAAATACATCGCGCGCAGGCCCAGGATCGCGAAGATGTTGCTCGTGAGCACGATGAAGGGGTCGGTGGTGATGGCGAAGATGGCCGGGATCGAATCGACGGCGAAGATGACGTCGGTCACACCCACCAGCGCCACCACCAGCAGCAGCGGCGTGGCGATCCTGGCGCCGTTGTGCACCGTGAAGAAGCGCTCGCCGTCGAGATGCCGGCTCACCGGCAGCAGCCGGCGCAGCAGTTTCAGCGCCGGGTTGCTCTCCATGTCCGGCTGCTGGCCGGCGGCCCACCACATCTTGATGCCCGTGAGCAGCAGGAAGGCGCCGAACAGGTACAGCACCCAGTGGAACTCCGACACCAGCCACGAGCCCAGCAGGATCATCACCGTGCGCAGCACGATGGCGCCGATGATGCCGATCATCAGCACGCGCTTCTGGTACGCCGGCGGCACCGCGAAGTAGCTGAAGATCATCAGGAAGACGAAGATGTTGTCCACCGCCAGGCTCTTCTCGATGAGGTAGCCGGTGAGGAACTCCATGCTGCGCGTGTTGGCGACGGCAACGCCGTGATCCTGAACGACGGCCCACCAGAACAGGCCGTTGAAGGCCAGGCTCAGCGCCACCCACGCCAGCGACCAGTTCAGCGCCTCCCTGACGCCGACGCTGTGTGCGCCCTGCTTCTTCAGCACGACGAAGTCGATGAACAGGGCCGCGATCACGGCGACGACGAAAAAGGCCCACAACCAGGCCGGCGCGATGGTGTCCACGGACACTCCCGTAAAAGGGGTTGAGGTCGCGCCGAAAGGTCTTGCGGGAAGCGTGTGGTGCTCCCTGCGGGCCCGGGCGGCAGGCTGCGGCCTGCCACCGTATTGACGGGGATCCGCGGCAGCTTGCGCTGCTGGCTACTCCCCTCTCGACAGCAGCGATTGTGGCAGTGCCCGCGAGTCCCCTCTCCGCCCGGGCCTAATCCTCGTCCTTGACCTGGAACTGGCTCACCAGCTGCTGCTGTACCGAAGGCGGCACCGCGTCGTAGTGCGACAGGTCGATGGTGTAGCGCCCCTGGCCGCTGGTCAGCGCGTTCAACCGCAGCTGGTAGCCGGACAGTTCCGACAGCGGCGCCAGCCCGCGCACGATCATGGTGCCGGGCGCGCCGTTGGTGGTGCCGTTGACGACACCGCGCCGCGACGCCAGGTCGCCGGCGATGTCGCCCATGGTGTTGTCCGGCGCCGTGATCTCAATGTGCACGATGGGCTCGAGCACGATCGGCCGTGCTTCGCGGATGGCCGCCATGAAGGCCTTCTTGCCGGCGGTGACGAAGGCGATCTCCTTGCTGTCGACGCTGTGGTGCTTGCCGTCGTAGACCGTCACGCGCACGTCGACCACCGGGCAGCCGGCGATGGCGCCGCCGGCCAGCACCTCGCGCACGCCCTTCTCGACGGCGGGGATGAACTGGTTGGGGATGGTGCCGCCCTTGACCTGGTCGAGGAACTCGAAGCCGGCGCCGCGCGGCAGCGGCTCGATGCGCAGGAACACTTCGCCGAACTGCCCGGCGCCGCCGGTCTGCTTCTTGTGGCGGTGGTGGCCCTCGGCCGGTGCGGTGACGGTCTCGCGGTAGGCGATGCGCGGCGGCCGCGTGTTGACCTCGAACTTGTAGACCTCGCGCAGGCGGTCCAGCAACACGCGCAGGTGCAGCTCGCCCAGGCCATAGACGATGGTCTCGTTGGTGGCAGCGGCGTGCTCCACCTTCAGGCACGGGTCTTCGTCGACGAGCTTGGTCAGGATCTCCCACATGCGCTGTTCGTCGCCGTGGCGTTTGGGCTCGATCGCCAGGCCGTGCACGGGCTTGGGGAAGTCCAGCGGCTTGAGGTGGATGTGGTCGTCGTCGGCGGCGTCGTGCAGCACGGCGTCGAAGTGGATGTCGTCGACCTTGGCCACGGCCACGATGTCGCCCGGCAGCGCACTGGCCACTTCCACCGTGTCCTTGCCCTGCAGCATGAACAGACGCCCGACCTTGAAGGGCTTGCGGCTGTCGCCGATGTAGAGCTGGCTGTCCTTGGTGACCGTGCCCTGGTAGACGCGGAAGATGCCCATGCGGCCCACGTAGGGATCGACCGTGACCTTGAACACATGCGCCAGCACGTGCTTGCCCGGGTCGGGATCGGCCTGCATCGGCACCGCGGCCTCGCCTTCGCCGTTCAGGAAATCGGGCGGGTTGGCCTCGGTCGGGTTGGGCAGCAGCTTGACGATGATGTCCAAGAGTTCGGCCACCCCGGCGCCGCTCTTGGCCGAGACGAAACACACCGGGATCAGGTGCCCTTCGCGCAGCGCCTGCTCCAGCGGCGCGTGCAGTTCGCCGGCGTCGACATCGCCGTCGTTGAGGTAGCGGTCGAGCCAGGCCTCGTCGACGTCGACGACCTGTTCGACCAACGCGCGGTGCGCGGTGTCCACCGATCCGAAATCGCTGTGACCTTCGCGGTTGAAGAAACAGTCGACGACGCGCGTGGCGCCGGCGTCGGGCAGGTTCACGGCCAGGCATTCGCGGCCGAAGGTGTCCTGGATCTGCGCCAGCAGCGCAGCCAGGTCCACGCCGGGAGCGTCGATCTTGTTGACGATGATCAGGCGGTCGAGGTGGCGCGCGGCCGCGTAGTCCATCATGCGCAGCGTCATCGGCTCGATCCCGACGGCGGCGTTGATGACCACCGCCGCCGTCTCCACCGCCTCCAGCGCGGGCAGGCTCTGGCCCAGGAAATCGGGGCCGCCGGGGGTGTCGATGAAATGGATGCGCGTGTCGGCGTGGTGCATGTGCATCACGGTCGCGTTCAGCGAGTGCTGCATGCGGCGTTCCAGCGGGTCGTGGTCGCTGACCGTGCTGCCGCGCTCCAGCGTGCCCGGCGTGGCGATGGCGCCTGAGCGGGCCAGCAGGGCTTCCGCCAGGCAGGTCCTGCCGGCGGCGGCAGCGCCGACGAGGGCGAGCGTACGGATGAAGGCAGGGCCCGCCGGGCTGCCTGGAAGTGGGCTTGGCATGAGGGTTCTCCTGGCCGCGGCCCCTGGAAATCCGAGGCACGGCGATATCGGTGTGAGGGTGCGGGCAGCGTAGCCTGTCGGCCCGGCCGGCACAAGTGCGACCCGCCGGCTTGCGGGTGCTGCACGCTTGAGCCATGTCAAGGGATGCTTCGACTGCGCAGGCCGGGCGCTCGCCTTCCGCGCGTGCTGGGCGCTCACTCGTGGCGCAGTGCCTCGATCGGGTCGAGCCGCGCTGCGCGGCGCGCCGGGAAGTAGCCGAAGACGATGCCGATGAGGGCCGCGAAGCCGAAGGACAGCACGTTGATGCCGGCGTCGAAGACGTAGGGCACGCCCATCACGCCGGTCAGCGCGATCGACGCCACCGTGGCGACGACGATGCCGATCAGACCGCCCAATGCGGCCAGCACGACGGCCTCGATCAGGAATTGCAGCAGCACCTCGTGCCCGAGGGCGCCGATCGCCAGCCGGATGCCGATCTCGCGCGTGCGCTCGGTGACGCTGACGAGCATGATGTTCATGATGCCGATGCCCCCCACCAGCAGGCTCACCGCGGCCACCGCGCCGAGCAGCATCGTCATCACCTGCGTCGTGCTCGACAGCGTTTCGGCCAGTTGCTTGGTGTCGAGCACGTTGAAGTTGTTCTCGTCGCTCTCGGCGAGCTTGCGCCGCTCGCGCAGCAGCCGCGTCAGGTCGGCCTTCACGCGCTCGGCGTCGGCGTTCTCCTCCATCGACACCAGCAGCGTGCCGACGTTGAGGTTGCCGGTGAGCCGCCGCTGCACCGCGGCGATCGGCATCACGACGACGTCGTCCTGATCCTGGCCGATCCCGCCCTGGCCCTTGCTGCGCAGCAGCCCGATGACCTCGCAGCTGATGTTGCGCAGCCGCAGTCGCGCGCCCACCGGCTCCTCGCCGCCGAACAGCTCGCGCCGCACGGTGGCGCCGATGACGCAGACGGCGGCACCGGCGCGCGCCTCGGCCTCCTCGAACAGGCGGCCCTCGGCCAGGGTCCAGTTGTTGGTCTCGAAGTAGGCATTGGTGCTGCCGTAGACCACGGTCGACCAGTTGCGTGCCCCGTACACCGCCACCGCGCCGGTCGAGGCCTGCGGTGCCACCG
>JACZKT010000671.1 GCA_014859905.1 Rubrivivax sp. | reverse complement strand
GCCCGCGCCTGGCTGGACTGCGCCGCGGGGCGCAGCGGCGTCAGTTGGCGACGGTCTTGATGCGGGCGATCATCTCGTCCACCGCCTTGTCCACCGGCACCTTTTCGCTGAGCACGCGATTCATTGCCTTGGCCCACACGTTCTCGTTGTTGAGCACCGTGAACTTGTAGTTCTTGGTGAATTCGAACGGCGTCGTGCCGGCCATGAACTGGTTGTAGACGGCCAGACGGTGCGGGTCGCTCTTCCAGAATGCGCTTTGCTGCGCCGCCTTGGTGACCGGGAACCAGCGGCCCAGCGAGCCTTCGACATAGGGCGTGAGGTTGGCGTCGTCGAGCATGAAGGCCACGAACTGCTTGGCCATCGCCTTGTTCTTGGCGTCCTTGAAGATGACGCCGGTCTTCACCGCGGCACGGTAGGTCATCTTGCTGCCGTCGGGCTTGTTCGGGAAGCCGGCGGTGGCGATCTTCTGCGTGTAGTTCACCTTGGCCACGTCGCGCTGGGCCTGCGTCAGCGACGCGTTGTCCATGTCGTCCAGGTGCTTGGCGGCGATCGAGATCGTCGCGTTGTGCGTCATCACCGTGGTCCGGTTGTGGAAGGCGACGTTGTTGTCCGGGTCCTTCCAGCTCGTCGACGAAGGCGGCGTGCAGCCCTTGGTGTAGACGGAGGTGTAGTCGGTGACGGCGTTGATCAGGCCCTGGCGCACCGCCGGGTCGTCGACGAGCAGCTTGCCCGAGTCGCTGACCAGCTTGACGTTGTAGGCGTCCATGAAGGTCAGGAAGGAGTAGAAGGAGTCGCTCGAGTCCACGCCCATCGGGAATCCGGTGCCGAAAGTGCGCTGGCCGGTCTTCTGGCGGTGTGCGGGCTGCACCTTGTCGCACCAGAAGCTCCAGTAGCCTTTCCAGTCCTTGGGGATGTCGCTTTCCTTGAAGCCCGCCTCGGCCAGCATGTCCTTCCAGTACTGGATGTGCATGGTCTGCTGCTTGATCGGGTAGGCGTAGTAGGCCCGTGTCTGGTTGGTGTTGTTGTAGAGGAAGGTCGTCGCCAGCGCCGAGGGTTCGAACTTGGCGCGCATCGGGTCGATGATGCTCGACACGTCTTCGAGCTTGCCTTCGTAGGCCCACTTGGCGGTGACCTGGAAGTCGTAGACGTCGCCGTAGGCGACATCGGGCGGGTTGCCGGAATCCATCGCGGCCACCGACTTGGGAATCATTTCCTGCGGTGCGTACAGGCTCAGCTCGACCTTGACCTTCGGGTACTTGGCCTCGAACTTCTTGATCGCCGCGTACAGCGCATCGTCCTCGGCCTTGTAGAAGCCCTTGCCCCACCAGACGGTGAGCTTGTCCTGCGCGAAGGCCGGGCTGCCGGCCAGAACGCCCAATGCAACGCCGAGCGCGGCGCCAAGAATCCGTGACTTCTTCAGCTGCATGTGTCTGTCTCCTGTGGGTCTCGTCCGGCCCCCATGGCCGTGGTGGTCTTATCGTATGATGATTGGGACGCGGCAAACCCCGGAGTTTCCCGGGTCCGGCGCTCGCGGCCGCTCAGCCCTGCATCTCCGGCACCGGCGTCAGCAGCGGCCGCCCCGCGAAGTGCGCCGCCAGGTTGGCTGCCGCCAGGTCGGCCATGGCCTGCCGGGTCTGCGCGGTGGCACTGCCGATATGCGGCACCAGCACCACGTGCGGCAAGGCCAGCAGCCGCTCAGGCACATGGGGTTCGTTCTCGAACACGTCGAGCGCGGCGCCGGCGATGACGCCACGCTCCAGGGCGTCGATCAGCGCCGCCTCGTCGACCACCGAGCCACGCGCCACGTTGACCAGGATGCCCTTGCTGCCGAGTGCGGCCAGCACCTCGGCGTCGATCAGCTTGCGCGTGCCGGCGCCGCCCGGGGTGATGACGACGAGGTAGTCGCTCTCTTGCGCCAGCGCCTTGGCCGTCGGCAGGTAGCGGTACGGCAAGCCGGCCCGGGCGCTGCGCGCCGTGTACGCGATGCTCATGCCGAATGCGGCGGCACGGTGCGCGATGGCCTGCCCGATGCGCCCCATGCCCACCAGCCCCAGCCGCGCACCCGACATCTTGCGCGCCAGCGGCATCGGGCCCGAGGCGGCCCACTGCCCGGCGCGCACATAGCGGTCGGCCGCCGGCAACTGGCGTGCGGCGCACAGCATGAGGCCGATGGCGAGGTCGGCGACGTCGTCGTTGAGCACGTTCGGCGTGTGCGTGACCTGCACGCCGCGTACCTTGGCCGCGGCGACATCGATGCCGTCGTAACCGACGCCCATCACCGAGATGATCTCCAGCGCCGGCAGCCGCGCGATGAGCTCGACGTCGACCTTGGAGTCGCCGCTGGCGGCAATGCCGCGGATGCGCGGCGCCACGGCGGCGAATGCCGCGGGGTCGGTCTCGTGCAGGCGGTCGTGCACCGTGTACGCCGCAGCCAGCTGCGGCGCGAGCAGGGGCGAAAGCCTGGCCACGGCCAGCACGTCGATGTCGGGGGTCACAGCGGACAATGCAGTCTCCTAGGGGTTCTACGGCTGACGGTCTCAATCGTCATACCATAGTATTCGATACCCACCGAACGCCCAACCCGGGAAAGCCAGCACAACATGAGTGACCGCCCCAAGCGCGACCCCAGGACCCTCAGGAGCCAGCAGTGGTTCGGCCGCCAGGATCGCGACGGCTTCGCCTACCGCAGCTGGGTCAAGGGCAAGGGTGTGCCGCACGACCAGTTCGACGGCCGGCCCGTCATCGGCATCTGCAACACCTTCAGCGAGCTCACGCCCTGCAACAGCCACTTCCGCACCTTGGCCGAGCAGGTGAAGATTGGCGTCTATGAAGCCGGCGGCTTCCCGCTGGAGTTTCCGGTGATGTCGCTGGGCGAAACCCTGCTGCGCCCCACCGCCATGCTCTACCGCAACCTGGCCAGCATGGACGTCGAGGAAAGCATCCGCGGCAACCCCATCGACGGCGTGGTGCTGCTGATGGGCTGCGACAAGACGACACCGTCCTTGCTGATGGGTGCGGCCAGCGTCGACCTGCCGACGATCGGCGTCAGCGGCGGCCCCATGCTCAACGGCAAGTGGCGTGGCCAGGAGCTCGGCTCGGGCACCGGCGTGTGGCAGATGAGCGAGCAGGTGCGCGCCGGCACGCTCAAGCTGGCCGACTTCTTCGAGGCCGAAAGCTGCATGCACCGCAGCCACGGCCACTGCATGACCATGGGCACCGCCAGCACCATGGCCAGCATGGTGGAAGCGCTCGGCGTGGGCCTGCCCGGCAACGCCGCCTACCCGGCCGTCGACGGCCGGCGCAACGTCATCGCCCGCAACGCCGGGCGCCGCATCGTCGAGATGGTGCACGAAGACCAGAAGCTGTCGCAGATCCTCACCCGCGAGGCCTTCGAGAACGCCATCCGCACGCTGGCCGCCATCGGCGGCAGCACCAACGCGGTGATCCACCTCATCGCCATCGCCGGGCGCCTGGGCGTGCCGCTGACCATCGACGACTTCGACCGCCTGGCCAGCGAACTGCCGTGCCTGGTGAACCTGCAGCCCAGCGGCCAGTACCTGATGGAGGACTTCTGCTACGCCGGCGGCCTGCCCGCGGTCATGAAGGAGATCGCCTCCGTGCTGCACCTGGGCGCCGTCACCGCCAACGGCTGCACGGTGGGCGAGAACATCGCCCAGGCGCAGAACTTCAACCCCGAGGTCATCAAGACGATGGCCGCGCCGTTCAAGGAAAGGGCCGGCATCGCCGTGCTGCGCGGCAACCTGGCGCCGCGCGGCGCGGTCATCAAGCCCAGCGCCGCGACGCCGGCCCTGATGGTGCACACCGGGCGTGCGGTGGTGTTCGAGGACAGCGACGACTTCCACCGCCGCATCGACGACGACAACCTGGATGTCGACGAGACCTGCGTCCTGGTGCTGAAGAACTGCGGCCCCAAGGGCTACCCCGGCATGGCCGAGGTCGGCAACATGCCGCTGCCGCCCAAGGTGCTGAAGAAGGGCATCACCGACATGGTGCGGATCAGCGACGCCCGCATGAGCGGCACCGCCTACGGCACCGTGGTGCTGCACACCGTTCCCGAAGCCGCCGCCGGCGGGCCACTGGCGCTGGTGAAGAACGGCGACCTGATCACGCTGGACGTGCCGGCGCGCAAGCTGCACCTGCATGTCGACGATGCGGAACTCGAGCGCCGCCGCGCCGGCTGGCAGCCCCCCGTGCCGCCGCTGCAGAGCGGCTACTGGAAGCTCTACATCGACACCGTGCTGCAGGCCGACGAAGGCGCCGACCTCGACTTCCTGCGCGGCAAGCGCGGGGCTTTCGTGCCCAAGGACAACCATTGAGAGCATGAGCATCTTTGGAGTTCACTCCCTCTCCCTCTGGGAGAGGGTTGGGGTGAGGGTCTCCTGCATGAATAACCTTCTGCTATTGATTATTCTATGTTTCGGCGCGGGGCTGATTCTCGGGTTCTTTTTCTTCGGCGGGCTGCGGCTGACGTTGTCGTGGCTGACCCGCGCGCGGCAGCCGCTGTTCCTTGCGCTGGTCAGCATGGTGGCGCGCACCGTGGTGACGGTGGCGGCCTTCGTGTGGGTGGGCGGCCAGATGTGGCAGCGTTACGCGGCTGCCATCGCGGGGTT
>JACZKT010000670.1 GCA_014859905.1 Rubrivivax sp. | reverse complement strand
ATCAGGTGCTGCTTGATGACGATGCTGTCGGCCAAGTCCATGCCGGGGTGTCTCTGGTTTTGCCCCCTCTCCCGCTTGCGGGAGGGTTGGGGTGAGGGTTAGTTGAAGCGCACGTACTCGAAGTCGACCGGCTGGCGATTGATGCCCATCACCGGCGGCGCGATCCAGTTGGCGAACTTGCCGGGCTCGACCACCCGGCCCATCAGGCTGGCCACGAAGGCGCGGTCGCCCGCGCTGGGCAGCCACTCGTCGACGTGGGTGGCCCATTCGGCTTCACTCACGACACGACCGTCGGGCGAGACCTTGGCGCCGGACAGCGAACCGATGCTGCGGTGGAAGGCCTTGTGCGGCACCTTCAGCCGGAACGGGATGCCGGCCTTTTCGATGACCTTGTTCCAGCGCTCGACGCCGCCGACGCTGTCCTTGATGTAGTCGTCGCGCAGCACCTCGTTCAGCGCGTTGAGCATCGGCACCTCGCGCTCGACGAGCTGGCCGCCCGCGACGTTCAGCACGCGGTAGGTCTGGCCCTTGAGCACGTGGTCGTCGACGCGCTTGCCTTCCTCGTAACGCCCCTTCAGGCCGGTGCTGTAGAAGGTGGCGGCGTTGCTGCTCTCGTCGGCGCCGAAGAGGTCGATCGTGACGCTGAAGTGGAAGTTGAGGTAACGCTGCAGCGTCGGCAGGTCGATCACGCCGGCGGCGCGCAGCCGGGCCGGGTCATCGGTCTTGAGCTCGTTCATCAAGGCGCAGGTGCGCTGGACGATGCGGCTGATGCCCGCCTCGCCGACGAACATGTGGTGCGCCTCTTCGGTGAGCATGAACTTGGTCGTGCGCGCCAGCGGGTCGAAGCTGCTTTCGGCCAGCGCGCAGAGCTGGAACTTGCCGTCGCGATCGGTGAAATAGGTGAACATGAAGAAGCTCAGCCAGTCGGGCGTTTCTTCGTTGAAGGCCTGCAGGATGCGCGGGTTGTCCTGCTGGCCGCTGCGGCGTTCGAGCAGCGCTTCGCCTTCCTCGCGGCCGTCGCGGCCGAAGTACTTGTGCAGCAGGTAGACCATGGCCCACAGGTGGCGGCCTTCCTCGACGTTGACCTGGAACAGGTTGCGCAGGTCGTACTGGCTGGGGGCTGTCAGGCCCAGGTGGCGCTGCTGCTCGACGCTGGCCGGTTCGGTATCGCCCTGCGTGACGATGATGCGGCGCAGGTTGGCGCGGTATTCGCCGGGCACGTCCTGCCAAGCGGCTTCGCCCTTGTGGTCGCCGAAGTGGATCTTGCGGTTCGCGTCGCCGGGGTTGAGGAAGATGCCCCAGCGGTACTCGGGCATCTTGACGTAACCAAACTGAGCCCAGCCCTGCGGGTCGACGCTGACGGCGGTGCGCAGGTAGACGTCGAAGTCCTGCGAATCGTCGGGGCCCATGTCGGCCCACCAGGCCAGGTAGTTGGGCTGCCACTGCTCGAGCGCGCGCTTGAGCGTGCGGTCTTCGGCCAGGTTGACGTTGTTGGGGATCTTCTCGCTGTAGTCGATCGTGCTCATCTGTGTTCCTTGTCTTGCCCCCTCTCCCGCTTGCGGGAGAGGGTGGGGGTGAGGGTGAGGGAAATGTGATTCAGACCCGGGTCCAGTCGAAAGCCGCTTTCTCGCCCTTGCCGTAGACCTTCAGCGCCCCCTTTTCGCCGACGGCGTTGGGACGCTGGAAGATCCAGTTCTGCCAGGCGGTCAGGCGGCCGAAGACGCGCGTGAACATGTTCTCGGGGCCGTTGAAGCGCAGGTTGGCTTCCATGCCGGTGAGCGCGTCGGGGCTCATCGAAACGCGCTCCTCGATCGCGATGCGCGTCTCGTCGGCCCAGTCGATGTCGTCCGGGTTGCTGGTCACCAGCCCGGCGGCGAAAGCGGCGTCGGCATCGAGCGGCTGGCCCAGTGTCGCGCGCACGGCATCCAGCGCCGCGGTCTCGTCGTAGAAGCGGCGCTGCAGCCGGCTCTGGCCGGTGACCATGGGGTAGAGCTCGAAGTTGGCCGGGCCCACCGTGATCTTCGGCGCCCGCGCCGCGTCGTCGGGCAGCGCCAGCTGGTAGCTGCGGTCGCAGGCCAGCGCCAGTTCCAGCAGGGTGCCGGCGAAGCACGAGCCCGGCTCGATGAGCGCGAACAGGCTGCGCGACGACAGGTCCAGGCGGCTGAAGGTGCGGCGCAGGTAGCCGACGGTCTCGCGCACCAGCCAGTGGTCCTGGTGCGCCAGCAGCGCCGCGTCCGTGGCCAGCACCGCCGCTGCGTCGCCCTCGGTCTTGAGTAGCCAGGTGCCGATCTCGAGCTCGTTGGTGCGCATCGACAGGATGGCGTCTTCGAGCTCGCGCGCCAGCGCCAGCGGGTACCAGGCCGCAGCGGCGGCCTCGATGGCGGCGATGTCGGCCGGCGGCGCGCCGGCCGGGCCCTTGATGGTGAAGATGGCGGTGCGCCTGGCGCGGTCGATCTCGACCGTGACGTGCGGATAGCGCAGCGCGTCGGCCTCGATCGTGCGTTCGATCGGCGTCAGCGCCACGCCGGCGGCGTCGGCCGGGCGTTCGCTGCGTGCCGCCAGCGCCAGCGCACGCTCCTGCACCTTGGCCGCGAACTGCGCCGGCTTGGCGATATCGTCGACCAGGCGCCAGTCCTTGGCTTTCTGGCCGCGCACGCCCTCGCTGGTGGTGCAGAAGATGTCGGCCAGGTCGTGGCGCACATGGCGCTTGTCGGTGACGCGGGTGAGGCCGCCGGTGCCCGGCAGCACGCCCAGCAGCGGCACCTCGGGCAGGCTGACGGCGCTGCTGCGGTCGTCGACCAGGATGATCTCGTCACAGGCCAGCGCCAGCTCGTAGCCGCCGCCGGCGCAGGCGCCGTTGACGGCGGCCAGGAACTTCAGTCCGCTGTGGGCCGACGAGTCCTCCAGGCTGTTGCGTGTTTCGTTGGTGAACTTGCAGAAGTTCACCTTCCAGGCGTGGCTGCTGACGCCGAGCATGAAGATG
Source organism: Rubrivivax sp. (assembly GCA_014859905.1). Taxonomy (GTDB): domain Bacteria; phylum Pseudomonadota; class Gammaproteobacteria; order Burkholderiales; family Burkholderiaceae_C; genus Rubrivivax. The sequence continues at coordinate 878 of JACZKT010000670.1, read as the reverse complement.
TTGGCCCCCGAGCAGAACACCTTGTCCCTGGCGCTCGTCACGACCACGGTACGAACCTCGGGGTGCTCGAAGCGGATGCGGTTGACGGCGTCGTTGAGCTCGATGTCGACACCCAGGTCGTAGCTGTTGAGCTTGAGCTTGTAGCCCGGGCGCAGGCCGGCGTTCTCGTCGAAGTCGGCGACCAGCGTTGCCACCGGGCCTTCAAATTTCAGCTTCCAGTGCCGGTATCGCGAGGGGTCGGTCTGGTAGTCGACACGGCTGGGGTGGCTCACGGCGTTCTCCTTGGCGGGCGGCTCGATGCGGGTTCATGAAGCGGCATCACATGCAGCATAGTGCCCAAATCAACACATTTCAACAGCAAAGTGCAATTTGTTGCTACGTACTAACCCTGGTCCTTCAGTCGTTCCCGGACCAGGGCTCGCAGCACCTGGAAGGTTTCGGGCAGCGGCTGGGCACTGGTGTCCATCTGCAGTTCGGCTTTCGAGTAGAACGCGGCGCGCCCGGCCAGGATGTTCTTGAGGTCTTGCATCGCCTCCCGGCTGGCGGCCATCGGGCGTGTGTCGCCCTGCGCGGTGACACGCTTCATGTGGTCCTCGGGCCGCGCCTGCAGCCACACAGTGGTGCAGTGCGCCAGCAGCAGGTTGAAGGTGGCGGGGTCGGAGACGATGCCGCCGGGCATGGCGATCACGGCTTCGGGGTAGATCTGCACCGCTTCCTCGAGCGCCCGCCGTTCGTAGCGGCGGTAGGCGCTCTGGCCGTACAGGGCCTGGATCTCGGCGATGCTGCAGCCCGCGAATTGCTCGATCTCGCGGCTGAGCTCGACGAAGGGGAAGCCCAGGTCTTCGGCCAGCATGGCGCCCAGCGTCGACTTGCCGGCG
>JACZKT010000669.1 GCA_014859905.1 Rubrivivax sp. | reverse complement strand
AGGAGATGGTGATGCCTGGCGACAACGTCAGCATCACGGTCAAGCTGATCGCACCGATCGCGATGGAAGAAGGCCTGCGCTTCGCCATCCGCGAGGGCGGCCGCACCGTCGGTGCGGGCGTCGTGGCCAAGATCATCGAATAAGCAGCGAGTCGAGGTTGCCGCAGGGGCATAGCTCAATTGGCAGAGCGTCGGTCTCCAAAACCGAAGGTTGGGGGTTCGATTCCCTCTGCCCCTGCCATCCGTTGAACCGGGTGGTCATGAAAGACCAGCCCGCCGGGCGCTGCCACAGCCCGGCGGGCTTCGTTGCCAATGCAGCAGGCCTCCATCGCTGTCATCCGCCGCTGAAACGCGGCCACTGAAACCACTGCGTCATGTCCACCTCACCTCAAGTCGAAACGGTGTCCACGAGCGCCGACAAGGCCAAGTTGGCCGGGTCGGTGCTGCTGCTGCTGGCGTCGATCTTTGCCTTCTACTACTTCGGCAAGCAGGATTTGTGGCTGCGTGTGGCGGCCCTGCTGGCGCTGATCGCCGCGGCCGTGGCGCTGTTCTTCACGTCCGAGCCCGGCAAGCAGCTCATCGCCTTCGGGCGCGACGCGGTGCGCGAAGTCAAGAAGGTGGTCTGGCCGACGCGCAAGGAGGCCGGGCAGATGACGGGCTACGTGTTCGCCTTCGTGTTCGTGATGGCCTTGTTCATGTGGTTGACCGACAAGGCGCTGGAATGGACGCTGTACGACCTGGTCCTCGGCTGGCGCCGTTGAGGTAAAACGATGAGCGAGCAAGAAATGCAAGCCACGGCGCCAGAAGCGTCGTCCACCCCCCCGTCCACCAAGCGCTGGTACATCGTGCACGCCTACTCCGGCATGGAGAAGGCGGTGGAACGCAACCTGCGCGAGCGCATCGACCGCGCCGGCATGCAGGACAAGTTCGGCCGCATCCTGGTGCCCACCGAAGAGGTGGTGGAGCTCAAGAACGGCAAGAAGACGGTCACCGAGCGCCGCATCTACCCCGGCTACGTGCTGGTGGAGATGGACATGGCCGACGACACCTGGCACCTCGTCAAGCACACCAGCAAGGTCACCGGCTTCATCGGCGGCGCGCGCAACCGCCCGGCGCCGATCTCCGAAGCCGAGGTCGACAAGATCGTCAACCAGATGAAGGAAGGCGTGGACAAGCCGCGGCCCAAGGTCCAGTGGACCGTGGGCGAGCTGGTGCGCGTCAAGGAAGGTCCGTTCACCGACTTCAACGGCGCCGTCGAAGACGTGAACTACGAAAAGAGCAAGGTCAAGGTCTCGGTGACGATCTTCGGCCGCGCCACGGGCGTGGAGCTGGATTTCGCGCAGGTCGAGAAGATTTGAGATTCCGACTGCGGCGCCTTGACCCAGCGCCTGCAGTCTTTCAATCAACGGGTCGAATGACGAGGAGCCTCGCGGGCTTGTGGCCCAGGGGCGCTTGAACTCGACAGGAGTGCCGCATGGCAAAGAAGATCGTCGGCTTCATCAAGCTGCAGGTACCGGCCGGCAAGGCCAACCCGTCGCCGCCCATCGGGCCGGCACTCGGCCAACGCGGCCTCAACATCATGGAGTTCTGCAAGGCCTTCAACGCCCAGACGCAGAGCTACGAGCCCGGGCTCAAGCTGCCGGTGGTGATCACCGCCTACGCCGACAAGTCCTTCACCTTCATCCTCAAGTCGCCGCCGGCGACCGTGCTGCTGAAGAAGGCCGCCAAGATCGAGAAAGGCTCGGGCAAGGCGCACCTCGAGAAGGTGGGCACCGTCACGCGCGCCCAGCTCGAGGAAATCGCCAAGACCAAGATCAAGGACCTCACCGCCGCCGACATGGATGCCGCGGTGAAGACCATCGCCGGCTCGGCCCGCTCGATGGGTCTCATCGTCGAAGGAGTCTGAACATGGCACAACTCACCAAGAAGGCCAAGGCCCTGAAAGGCAAGGTCGAAACCACCAGGCTGTACCCGCTGAACGATGCGCTGACGCTGGTCAAGACCTGCGCCACCGCCAAGTTCGATGAATCCATCGACGTTGCCGTGCAGCTGGGCATCGACGCCAAGAAGTCCGACCAGGTCGTGCGCGGCGCCGTCGTCATGCCCAGCGGCACCGGCAAGACCAAGCGTGTGGCCGTGTTCGCGCAAGGGGCCAAGGCCGAGGAGGCCAAGGCCGCCGGTGCCGACATCGTCGGCATGGACGACCTCGCCGCCGAGATCAAGGCCGGCAACATGAACTTCGACATCGTCATCGCCAGCCCCGACACCATGCGCATCGTCGGTACGCTGGGCCAGATCCTGGGCCCGCGCGGCCTGATGCCCAACCCGAAGGTCGGCACCGTGACGCCCGACGTCGCCCAGGCCGTGCGCAACGCCAAGGCCGGCCAGGTGCAGTTCCGCGTCGACAAGGCCGGCATCATCCACGGCACCATCGGCCGCCGGTCCTTCGACGACGACAAGCTGGTGGCCAACCTGCGCGCCCTCATCGACGCGCTGAACAAGGCCAAACCCGCAACCAGCAAAGGTGTCTACCTGCGCAAGGTGGCGGTGTCCTCGACCATGGGGGTCGGTGTGCGCGTGGACACCGGCTCGATCGCTGCGCAAGCCGCGGCGTAACTTCTTGAACGCGCCGCGCACTGGTCTGGCGCGCGGCACGATGAATTGGTGGGCTGGCCCCGGCGACGGGGGCAGGTCATCCAAGACCGCTGGCGAGGCGCCCGGGCAACCGGGTGCTTCTTAATGAAGGGCCCCGGCCCCGAGCCAGCGCAGATGGCGGTCCCGCTGCAAAGGTTCTCTCTCGGGGGTTCCGACAAACAGAAGGTCGCTGATGTCCCGGTGTGCCGAGCAGCAGTGCAAGGCACGTCATATGTGAGGAGCAGACCTTGAGTCTCAATCGCAACGAGAAGGCAGCCGTGGTCACGGATGTGTCCGCGCAAGTGGCGCGTTCGCAGACGCTCGCGCTGGCCGAATACCGTGGCCTCACCGTGGAACACCTCAACAAGCTGCGCCGCGAGGCGCGCGACAAGGGCGTTTATCTTCACGTGCTGAAGAATTCGCTTGCCCGTCGCGCCGTCTCCGGCACGCCTTTCGAGGTCGCCCAGGGTGCCATGGTCGGCCCGCTGATCTACGGCTTTTCCGAGGATGCCGTGGCTGCGGCGAAGGTCATCGCCGATTTCGCCAAGGGCAACGACAAGCTGAAGATCATGGGCGGTGCCTACGCCGGCAAGGTGCTCGACGCCAACGGGGTCAAGGCCCTGGCAGCGATCCCCAGCCGCGAAGTGCTGATTTCGCAGGTCGCTGGCCTGTTGAAGTCGCCGATCCAGCGTTTCGCTGCCGTGTTGGCCGCGTTGGTGCAAAAGCAAAGCCCGGCGGCTGCCGAATCGGCAGATGGAGCGGCCGAGCCCGCTGCCGCCTGATCACGCCGCAGCATCCCTATTTCTGAACCCCAAGTTTCGAGGAACCCCAAATGGCATTCGATAAAGACGCATTCCTGTCCGCCATGGACAGCATGTCGGTGATGGAACTCAATGACCTGGTCAAGGCCATCGAGGAGAAGTTCGGCGTCTCCGCCGCCTCGATGGCGGCGCCGGCCGCCGGTGGCGGCGCAGCCGCTGCTGCGGTGGTGGAAGAGAAGACCGAATTCAACGTCATGTTGCTGGAAGCCGGCGCCAACAAGGTGTCGGTCATCAAGGTCGTGCGCGAGCTGACGGGCCTGGGCCTGAAGGAAGCCAAGGATCTGGTCGACGGCGCGCCCAAGGCAGTCAAGGAAGCCATTCCCAAGGCCGATGCCGACGCCGCCCTGAAGAAGCTGCTCGACGCCGGCGCCAAGGCCGAAATCAAGTAAATCGGCCCGGAGCTGCTGCGCGACCCGATATCGACTCTGCGCTGCTCGCCGTACGGGAGTACGGCTGCGCTGCTCAAGCCGATCTCGGGCCGCTCGCTACGCTCCGCATCCGATTTACTGCGCTGCGAGAACAGCGCAAAGCCCCCGGGCTTTGCAGTGTTCTCTGATCCGACTGCAGAGAACAGGTTTGGTCGGGCCGCGGTGCAATGCCGGGGTTGTCCGCCAGCGACAGGTAGTGGCCTGTCACCAAGCCTCAGGCCGTCCTTCGCGATGTCCGCCTGAGATGCCAGTCGCCTCCTGATGCGCCCGCTCTTGCCCAGAGCGGGTGTCCCCGACCCGGAGAGTTCAATGGCGCAAGCAACCCCCTACACGTACACCGAGCGCAAGCGCATCCGCAAGAGCTTCGGCAAGCGTGAGAGCGTACTCAAGGTGCCCTATCTGCTGACCATGCAGAGGGAAAGTTATGTCGCGTTCCTGCAGAAGGACGTGCCACCGGGCAAGCGCAAGCCCGAGGGGCTGCAGGCTGCATTCCTGTCGGCCTTTCCGATCGTCTCGCACAACCAGTTTGTCGAGATGAAGTTCATCGAATACAACATCGCCAAGCCGCCGTTCGACGTGCGCGAGTGCCAGCAGCGCGGCCTGACCTTCGCTGCCGCCGTGCGCGCGAAGCTGCAGATGATCATCTACGACCGCGAATCGCACCCCGCAAAGGCCGTCAAGGAGATCAAGGAGCAGGAGGTCTACATGGGCGAAGTGCCGCTCATGACCGACTACGGCTCGTTCATCGTCAACGGCACCGAACGCGTGATCGTGAGCCAGTTGCACCGCAGCCCGGGCGTCTTCTTCGAACACGACAAGGGCAAGACGCACAGCTCGGGCAAGCTGCTGTTCAGCGCCCGCATCATTCCTTACCGCGGCTCCTGGCTCGACTTCGAGTTCGACCCCAAGGACATCCTGTACTTCCGCGTCGACCGCCGCCGCAAGATGCCGGTGACGATCCTGCTCAAGGCCATCGGTCTGAACCCTGAAAGCATCCTGTCGCACTTCTTCGTCTTCGACCACTTCCGCCTCATGGACGTGGGCGCGCAGATGGAGTTCGTGCCCGAGCGACTGAAGGGCGAAGTCGCGCGTTTCGACCTCACCGACAAGGCCGGCGCCGTCATCGTCGAGAAGGACAAGCGCATCACTGCGCGCCATGTCAAGCAACTCGAAGCCAGCGGCACCGGTTTCGTCAGCGTGCCCGAGGACTACATGGTGGGCCGCATGCTGGCGCGCAACATGGTCGACGCCGAAACCGGCGAGATCGTGGCCAAGGCCAACGACGAGCTCACCGAGGCGGTGCTCAAGAAGCTGCGCCTGGCCGGCATCAAGGATGTCCAGTGCCTGTTCACGAACGAGCTGAACCAGGGCGCCTACATCAGCCAGACGCTGGCCTCCGACGAGACCGCCGACCAGCTGGCCGCACGCGTGGCCATCTATCGCATGATGCGCCCCGGCGAGCCGCCGACCGAAGACGCCGTCGAAGCGCTGTTCCACCGCCTCTTCTACAGCGCCGACACCTACGACCTGAGCCGTGTCGGCCGCATGAAGTTCAACGCCCGCGTTGGCCGTGACACGCCCGAAGGCGCAATGACGCTGTCCAACGAGGACATCCTCGACGTGGTCAAGATCCTCGTCGACCTGCGCAACGGCAACGGCGACGTCGACGACATCGACCACCTCGGCAACCGGCGCGTGCGCTGCGTCGGCGAACTGGCCGAAAACCAGTATCGCAGCGGCCTGGCGCGCATCGAGAAGGCCGTCAAGGAGCGCCTGGGCCAGGCCGAGACCGAGGCCCTGATGCCGCACGACCTGATCAACTCCAAGCCGATCAGCGCGGCCTTGAAGGAGTTCTTCGGCGCCAGCCAGCTGAGTCAGTTCATGGACCAGACCAATCCCTTGAGCGAGATCACGCACAAGCGGCGTGTCTCGGCACTCGGCCCGGGTGGCCTGACGCGTGAACGCGCCGGTTTCGAGGTGCGCGACGTGCACCCCACCCACTACGGCCGCGTGTGCCCGATCGAGACGCCGGAAGGCCCGAACATCGGCCTCATCAACTCGCTGGCTCTTTTCGCGCAGCTCAACGAGTACGGCTTCCTGGAAACGCCGTACCGCCGCGTGAGCGACGGCAAGGTGACGATGCAGATCGACTACCTGTCGGCGATCGAGGAAGGCAAGTACGTCATCGCCCAGGCCAACGCCTCGCTGAGTGAAGACGGCGGCCTGACCGACGAGCTGGTGAGCGCGCGCGAGAACGGCGAATCGGTGCTGACCACGCCGGAGCGCATCCAGTACATGGACGTGGCGCCGACGCAGATCGTTTCGGTGGCCGCCTCGCTGGTGCCCTTCCTGGAGCACGACGACGCCAACCGGGCGCTGATGGGCGCCAACATGCAACGCCAGGCGGTGCCGGTGCTGCGCCCCGAAAAGGCCTACGTGGGCACCGGCGTCGAACGCGTCGCCGCGATCGACTCGGGCACCGTGGTCACGGCGCGCCGCGGTGGCGTGGTGGACTACGTCGACACCAACCGCATCGTCATCCGCGTCAACGACAACGAGACGGTGGCCGGCGAGGTGGGCGTGGACATCTACAACCTCATCAAGTACCAGCGCAGCAACCAGAACACCAACATCCACCAGCGCCCGATCGTCAGGCGTGGCGACCAGGTGGCGGCGCTGGACGTGATTGCCGACGGCGCCAGCACCGACCTCGGCGAACTGGCGCTGGGCCAGAACATGCTGATCGCCTTCATGCCCTGGAACGGCTACAACTTCGAGGACTCGATCCTCATCAGCGAACGCGTCGTCGCCGAGGACCGCTACACCTCGATCCACATCGAGGAACTGGTGGTGATGGCGCGCGACACCAAGCTGGGCAGCGAAGAGATCACGCGCGACATCCCGAACCTGAGCGAGCAGCAACTGGCCCGCCTGGACGAGAGCGGCATCGTCTACGTCGGCGCCGAGGTCAACCCCGGTGACGTGCTGGTGGGCAAGGTCACGCCCAAGGGCGAGACGACGCTGACGCCGGAAGAGAAACTGCTGCGCGCGATCTTCGGCGAGAAGGCGTCCGACGTGAAGGACACCTCGCTGCGCGTCGACCAGGGCACCAACGGCACCGTCATCGACGTCCAGGTCTTCACCCGTGAAGGCATCCAGCGCGACAAGCGCGCGCAGCAGATCATCGACGACGAGCTCAAGCGCTTCCGCCTCGACCTCAACGACCAGCTGCGCATCGTCGAAGCCGACGCCTTCGACCGCATCGAGAAGCTGCTGGTGGGCAGGCCCGCCAACGGCGGCCCGAACCGCATCGCCAAGGGCACGGTCATCGACAAGGCCTACCTCGACTCGGTCGAGAAGTACCACTGGTTCGACATCCGCCCGGCCGACGACGACGTGGCCAACCAGCTGGAGAGCATCAAGAACGCCAATGACCAGACCCGCCACAGCTTCGACCTCGCTTTCGAGGAAAAGCGCAAGAAGCTGACGCAGGGCGACGAACTGCCCGCCGGCGTGCTGAAGATGGTCAAGGTCTACCTGGCCGTCAAGCGCCGCCTGCAGCCGGGTGACAAGATGGCCGGCCGCCACGGCAACAAGGGTGTGGTGTCCAAGATCGTGGCCGTCGAGGACATGCCCTACATGACCGACGGCACGCCGGTGGACATCGTGCTCAACCCGCTGGGCGTGCCTTCGCGCATGAACGTGGGCCAGGTGCTCGAAGTGCACCTGGGCTGGGCCGGCAAGGGCATCGGCCAGCGCCTGGGGCAAATGCTGCAGGACGAGGCCAAGGCGGGTGAACTGCGCAAGTTCCTCGACGAGCTCTACAACAAGTCGGGCGGCAAGACCGAGCGGCTCGACCAGCTCAACGACGACGAAGTGCGCGAGATGGCAGGCAACCTGAGCCAGGGCGTGCCGTTCGCGACGCCGGTGTTCGACGGCGCCGCGGAGGAAGAAATCCGCGCCATGCTGCACCTGGCCTACCCGGAAGAGGTGGCGCAGAGGAGGGGCCTGAACGCGACGCGCACGCAGGCCACGCTGCACGACGGCCGTACCGGCGAGGCCTTCGAGCGCCCCGTCACCGTGGGCTACATGCACGTGCTCAAGCTGCACCACCTGGTCGACGACAAGATGCACGCACGGTCCACCGGCCCGTACAGCCTGGTCACGCAGCAACCGCTGGGCGGCAAGGCGCAGTTCGGCGGCCAGCGCTTCGGCGAGATGGAAGTCTGGGCCCTGGAAGCCTACGGCGCCGCGTACATCCTGCAGGAAATGCTCACCGTCAAGTCGGACGACGTCAACGGCCGCACCAAGGTCTACGAGAGCATCGTCAAGGGCGAGCACGCCATCGAAGCCGGCATGCCGGAATCGTTCAATGTCCTGGTCAAGGAGATCCGCTCCCTTGGCATCGACATTGAGTTGGAAAAGAACTAAGGAGCAGATGCATGAAGGGACTACTCGACCTGTTCAAGCAATTCACCCCGGACGAGCATTTCGATGCCATCCGGATCGGCCTGGCGTCGCCGGAGAAGATCCGCAGCTGGTCGTTCGGCGAGGTGAAGAAGCCCGAGACCATCAACTACCGCACCTTCAAGCCAGAGCGCGACGGCCTGTTCTGCGCCAAGATCTTCGGCCCCATCAAGGACTACGAGTGCCTGTGCGGCAAGTACAAGCGCCTCAAGCACCGCGGCGTGATCTGCGAGAAGTGCGGCGTCGAGGTCACGCAGACCAAGGTGCGCCGCGAGCGCATGGGGCACATCGACCTGGCTGCGCCTTGCGCGCACATCTGGTTCCTGAAGTCGCTGCCCAGCCGCCTGGGCCTGGTGCTCGACATGACGCTGCGCGACATCGAGCGCGTGCTGTACTTCGAAGCCTACGTGGTGGTCGACCCCGGCATGACGCCGCTGAAGAAGTTCAGCATCATGAGCGAGGACGACTACGAGGCCAAGCACGTCGAGTACGGTGACGAGTTCGTGGCCATGATGGGCGCCGAGGGCGTGCGCAAGCTGCTCGAGGAAATGGACCTGGATGTCGAGATCGACAAGATCCGCAACGACATGACCGGCTCCGAGCTCAAGATCAAGAAGAACTCCAAGCGCCTGAAGGTCATGGAGGCCTTCAAGAAGAGCGGCATCAAGCCGCAGTGGATGGTGCTGGAAGTGCTGCCGGTGCTGCCGCCGGACCTGCGCCCGCTCGTTCCCCTGGACGGCGGCCGCTTCGCCACCTCCGATTTGAACGACCTCTACCGCCGCGTCATCAACCGCAACAACCGCTTGGCGCGATTGCTCGAGTTGAAGGCGCCGGAGATCATCGTGCGCAACGAGAAGCGCATGCTGCAGGAGGCGGTGGACTCGCTGCTGGACAACGGCCGCCGCGGCAAGGCGATGACCGGCGCCAACAAGCGCGCGCTGAAGTCGCTGGCCGACATGATCAAGGGCAAGAGCGGCCGCTGCCGCCAGAACCTGCTGGGCAAGCGCGTCGACTACTCGGGCCGTTCGGTCATCGTCGTCGGCCCGACGCTCAAGCTGCACCAGTGCGGCCTGCCCAAGCTGATGGCCATCGAGCTGTTCAAGCCCTTCATCTTCAGCCGGCTGGAGGCGATGGGCATCGCCACCACCATCAAGGCCGCGAAGAAGGAAGTCGAAGCAGGCACGCCCGTGGTGTGGGACATCCTCGAGGAAGTCATCAAGGAACACCCGGTGCTGCTGAACCG
>JACZKT010000668.1 GCA_014859905.1 Rubrivivax sp. | reverse complement strand
TCACGGTACTCACGGACTGCGATCTCGGCGGTCACGTGCCCGTCGCGGGTCGAGCGGGCGCGTCGACGCCGAGCGCTTGCTCCAGCTCCCGCCGCCAGCTGCGAAAGTCGTAGCGCTTGTAGAACTCGAGCAAGGCGCTGCGATCGACCTCGCGCAGTGCCAGCGCTTCCAGCGCCGGCCAGCCGGGCACGTGACCGCCGAGATCGCAGTCCGTGAGTACCGTGATGAGCTTGCGGCCGGTGGGCAGCCAGTCCAGCGCACGGCGCAGGTTTTCGCCGGCCGCCCCTTTGATGCTGTCGGCGGCGGCCACGACGCCGTCGAGCGAGCCGTGGTCGGCGATCCACTTCGCGGCCGTCTTCGGGCCCACCTTGTCGACGCCGGGCACGTTGTCCACCGTGTCGCCGACCAGCGTGAGGAAGTCGATGAATCGATCGGGCGGCACGCCGAACTTGGCCTTCACGCCTTCGACGTCGAGCTTCTCGTTGCTCATCGTGTTGATCAGCGTCACATCGGGCGTGACGAGCTGCGCCAGGTCCTTGTCGCCGGTGGAGATCACCACCTTGTGGCCGCTGGCCGCGGCCTCGCGCGCCAGCGTGCCGATGACGTCGTCGGCCTCGATGCCGGGCACCATCAGCACCGGCCAGCCGAGCAGGCGCACGACCTCGTGGATGGGCTCGATCTGCTGCACCAGGGGCTCGGGCATGGGCGTGCGCTGGGCCTTGTACTCGGGGTACCAGGCATCGCGGAAGGTCGGGCCCTTGGCGTCGAAGACACAGGCTGCGTGTTCGGCCGGGAACTGCTCGCGCAGCCGCTTCATCATCGCCACCATGCCGTGCACGGCGCCGGTGGGGAAGCCGTCGCCGGCACGCAGGTCGGGCATGGCGTGGTAGGCGCGGTAGAGGTAGCTGGAGCCGTCCACCAGCAGCATGATCTTCTCGGTCATTGGAATGCCTTCGTGCTGCGCACTCCGGTATTTGCCCTTGGGACGGCCCGGCGTGCTCATGATTGCCATTGTGGCGCGGGCTCGCCGCGGCAAGGGGCTGCGTAGAATCCGCAGCCATGACATTGCTGCAACGCCTTGGTGCGGGCCTGCTCCTGGCGGGAGTGGCCGGCGTCGCCTGCGCGCAGGCGGCAGCGGTCAAGGCGGCCGCACCGGCGGCTTCGGCGGTAGCGCGCGACCCACTGACGCCCACCCTCACCGTGATCGAGGACGACGGCGTGCGCATCGAGGAAACCCGTCTGCGCGGCCAGGCCCAGCGCATCGTCGTGCAGAGCAAGGTCGGCGGCGTGCGGGCCTACGAGATCATCGTCGCCCCGGGCGGGCGCGACCCTTCGCAGGACCGCGGCGCCACCGGCCAGCGCGCCTGGTCGCTGTTCAACTTCTAGACCGCGCCATGGCGGTCTACACCGAGGTCCGCTTCGACGAGGCCGACGCACTCTTCCAGCGCCTGCGCCTGGGCGCCCTGACCGATCTGCAGGGCATCCGTTCGGGCATCGAGAACACCAACTATTACGCCGCCACGGCACGTGGCCAGTGGGTGCTGACGCTGTTCGAGCGGCTGTCGGCGCAACAGCTGCCTTACTACCTGCGGCTGATGGAGCACCTGGCCTTGCAGGGCGTCCCGGTGCCAGCGCCGCAACCCGATGACCAGGGCGGACTCGTGCACACGC
>JACZKT010000667.1 GCA_014859905.1 Rubrivivax sp. | reverse complement strand
AGGAGATGGTGATGCCTGGCGACAACGTCAGCATCACGGTCAAGCTGATCGCACCGATCGCGATGGAAGAAGGCCTGCGCTTCGCCATCCGCGAGGGCGGCCGCACCGTCGGTGCGGGCGTCGTGGCCAAGATCATCGAATGACATGTGAGCGCCGGCCGCAGCAAGCTGCGGTCACCCCCGAGGGGTTGGCTCGCTTAACCGAATCAAAGGACATCACATGTCGACCAAACAGAAGATCCGCATCCGCCTCAAGGCCTTCGACTACAAGCTGATCGACCAGTCGGCGCTGGAAATCGTCGATACCGCCAAGCGCACCGGCGCCATCGTCAAGGGTCCCGTGCCCCTGCCGACACGCATGCAGCGTTTCGACATCCTGCGCTCGCCGCACGTCAACAAGACGAGCCGCGACCAGTTCGAGATCCGCACCCACCAGCGCCTGATGGACATCGTCGACCCGACCGACAAGACCGTGGACGCGCTGATGAAGCTCGACCTGCCGGCAGGCGTGGACGTCGAGATCAAGCTGCAGTAAAGGCCAGGCGCAGCGTTGCGGGGCGACTCGCAACTGCTATACTGGCAGGCTTTTCCAGGTGCAGGCTTGTACTGCGCCGAGGAACAACCCCCCTGACCCGTCTCCATGAGAGGGGTCGAGGCGGTGAAAACCACCCCGACCAATCGATGTCGGGATCGTGAACAAAGGCCCCCTTCGTCACACGTCGGGAGCTGGAGAAGAACCATGAGTTTGAGCGAACAGCTCGGCTTGCTGGGCCGCAAGGTGGGCATGATGCGCATCTTCACGGACGATGGCGATGCCATTCCCGTGACCGTGCTCGACGTGTCCAACAACCGCGTCACGCAGGTCAAGACCACCGCCACCGACGGCTACGATGCGCTGCAAGTCGCGTTCGGGTCGCGCAAGGCGAGCCGCGTCAACAAGCCCGCCGCCGGGCACCTGGCCAAGGCCGGTGTCGAGGCCGGTGAAGTCCTCAAGGAATTCCGCGTCAGCGCAGAGATCGCCGGCCAGTACGCGCCGGGCGCCGTGCTGCCGGTGAGCGTGTTCGCCACCGGCCAGAAGGTCGACGTGCAGGGCACCTCCATCGGCAAGGGTTTCGCGGGCACCATCAAGCGCCACAACTTCAAGTCGCAGCGCGCCTCGCACGGCAACAGCCGTTCGCACAACGTGCCGGGCTCGATCTCGATGGCGCAGGATCCGGGCCGCGTGTTCCCGGGCAAGAAGATGACCGGCCACATGGGCGACGAGACCGTCACCACGCAGAACCTCGACATCGTCCGTGTCGACGAAACGCGTTCGCTGCTGCTGGTGCGCGGCGCCGTGCCGGGCTCCAAGAACGGCCACGTGGTCGTGCGGCCGGCCATCAAGGCCCGCCTCGGCAAGGGAGCTTAAGAATGCAACTCGAGCTCCTCAACGAACAAGGCCAGGCCACCTCGAAGGTGGACGCGCCCGACACCGTCTTCGCGCGCGACTACAACGAAGCGCTGGTGCACCAGATCGTGGTCGCCTTCCAGGCCAACGCGCGCCAGGGCACCCGTGCCCAGCTCGACCGCGGCGAAGTCAAGCACTCGACCAAGAAGCCGTTCCGCCAGAAGGGCACCGGCCGCGCGCGCGCCGGCATGACCAGCTCGCCGCTGTGGCGCGGGGGCGGCCGCATCTTCCCGAACCGGCCCGACGAGAACTTCTCGCACAAGGTCAACAAGAAGATGTACCGCGCCGGCATGGCCGCCATCCTGTCGCAGCTGGCCCGTGACGGTCGCCTGGCGGTGGTGGACTCGCTCAGCGTCGACGCCCCCAAGACCAAGCTGCTGGCCGCCAAGTTCAAGGCCATGGGCCTGGATTCGGTGATGGTCATCGCCGACCAGATCGACGACAACCTTGCGCTGGCCTCGCGCAACCTGGCCAACGTGCTGGTGGTCGAACCGCGCTACGCCGATCCGCTGTCGCTCGTCTTCTACAAGAAGGTGCTGGTGACCAAGGGCGCGATCGAGCAGCTCAAGGAGATGTACGCATGAGCCGCATCAACCCCGCTCCCCAGAAGTTCGACGAAGGGCGCCTCGCCCAGGTACTCGTCGCACCGATCATCTCCGAGAAGGCGACGATGCTCGGCGAGAAGCGCAACCAGGTCATGTTCAAGGTGCTGCGCGATGCGACCAAGCCCGAGATCAAGGCGGCTGTCGAGCTGATGTTCAAGGTCGAGGTGGCTGCGGTCACCACGTCGGTGCAAAAAGGCAAGGTCAAGCGCTTCGGACGCGCCATCGGCCGCCGCGATCACGTCAAGAAGGCGTTCGTGGCGCTGAAGGCCGGCCAGGAGCTCAATTTCTCCGGGGAGGCCTCCTAAATGGCCGTCGTCAAAGTCAAACCCACCTCGCCCGGCCGCCGCGCCGTCGTCAAGGTGGTGCACAAGCACCTGCACAAGGGCGCGCCCGAGGCTTCCCTGCTCGAGCCGCAGAAGCAGAATGCCGGCCGCAACAACAACGGCCACATCACGATGCGCCACAAGGGCGGTGGTCACAAGCACCACTACCGCGTGGTCGACTTCGTGCGCAACAAGGACGGCATCCCGGCCAAGGTCGAGCGTATCGAGTACGACCCCAACCGCACGGCCCACATCGCGCTGCTGTGTTATGCCGACGGCGAGCGCCGCTATGTCATCGCGCCGCGTGGCGTCGATGCCGGCGCCACGCTGCTGAGCGGCGCCGAGGCGCCGATCAAGGCCGGCAACACGCTGCCGATCCGCAACATCCCGGTCGGGTCGATCATCCACTGCGTCGAGATGATGCCGGGCAAGGGGGCGCAGATCGCGCGTTCGGCCGGCACCTCGGTGACGCTGATGGCGCGTGAGGGCATCTACGCGCAGGTCCGCCTGCGTTCGGGTGAAGTGCGCAAGATCCACATCGACTGCCGCGCCACCATCGGCGAGGTCAGCAATGAAGAGCACAGCCTGCAGCAGTACGGCAAGGCCGGTGCGACACGCTGGCGCGGCATCCGCCCGACGGTGCGCGGCGTGGCCATGAACCCGGTCGACCACCCGCACGGCGGCGGCGAAGGCCGCACCGGCGAGGGCCAGCCGCAGGTGTCGCCGTGGAACACCCTGACCAAGGGCTACCGCACCCGCAGCAACAAGCGCACGCAGACGATGATCGTCTCGCGTCGCAAGAAGTAAGGCCCGAGGGACACAGCCACCATGACGCGTTCACTCAAGAAGGGTCCTTTCGTGGACCACCACCTGATGGCCAAGGTCGAGAAGGCCTCTGCCACCAAGGACAAGAAGCCGATCAAGACCTGGTCGCGCCGCAGCACCATCCTGCCGGAGTTCATCGGCCTGACGGTGGCCGTGCACAACGGCAAGCAGCACGTGCCCGTGTACGTGACCGACCAGATGGTCGGCCACAAGCTCGGCGAATTCGCCCTCACCCGCTTGTTCAAGGGTCACCCCGCGGACAAGAAGGCCAAGAAGTAAGGAGCCGCTGCAATGGAAACCAAAGCAATCGTGCGCGGCGTTCGCCTCTCGGCCGACAAGGGCCGACTGGTGGCCGACATGATCCGCGGCAAGAAGGTCGACCAGGCCCTCAACATCCTGCAGTTCACGCAGAAGAAGGCCGCCGGCATCATCAAGAAGGCGGTCGATTCAGCGGTGGCGAATGCCGAGCACAACGACGGCGCCGACATCGATGAGCTGAAGATCAAGTCGATCTATGTCGAGCAGGGTGCGGTGCTGAAGCGTTTTTCAGCGCGGGCCAAGGGCCGCGGCGCGCGCATCAGCAAGGGCACCTGCCACATCTACGTCACCGTCGGCAACTGAGCAGCTGGAAAGACACATGGGACAAAAAATCCACCCGACCGGCTTCCGCCTCGCGGTCACTCGCGCCTGGTCGTCGCGCTGGTTCGCCACCAGCCGCAACTTCGCCGGCATGCTGGCCGAAGACCTGCAGGTGCGCGACTACCTGAAGACGCGGCTGAAGAGCGCCGCCGTCTCGCGCATCCTCATCGAGCGCCCGGCCAAGAACGCCCGCATCACCATCTTCTCGGCGCGTCCGGGCGTGGTCATCGGCAAGAAGGGCGAGGACATCGAGAACCTCAAGGCCGAGTTGACGCGCCGCCTGGGTGTACCGGTGGCCGTGAACATCGAAGAAGTGCGCAAGCCCGAGGTCGATGCACAGCTCATCGCCGACAGCATCACGCAGCAGCTCGAGAAGCGCATCATGTTCCGCCGCGCCATGAAGCGCGCGATGCAGAACGCCATGCGCCTGGGCGCTCAGGGCATCAAGATCATGTCGTCGGGGCGCCTGAACGGCATCGAGATCGCCCGTTGCGAGTGGTACCGCGAAGGCCGCGTGCCGCTCCACACCTTGCGCGCCGACATCGACTACGGCTTCTCGGAAGCCAAGACCACCTACGGCGTCATCGGCGTCAAGGTCTGGGTCTACCGCGGCGACCGCCTGGCCAACGGCGAAGCGCCGACGCTGGGCAAGGGCGACGGCAG
>JACZKT010000666.1 GCA_014859905.1 Rubrivivax sp. | reverse complement strand
GTGGTGGGGGTGACGTGGGCCATGCACATGACCGCGGCAGTCTAGCAGCAGTCTCCGGACACGCGGCCGCACCCTGGAAGCAACGCTGGCCTCTGGTGCTGCGCGTTCAAGGCGACGAAGGCACGCGCGGACCGAGACAGGCCGCGAGTTCGTCGAGGCGGTCGATCACCGCGTCCGGGTGGGCTCTGGCGGCCGGCTCGCCGTGGTTGTAACCGTAGCTCACCAGCACCACCGGGCAGCCGGCAGCGCGCGCCGCCTCGGCGTCGTTGCGCGAGTCACCGACCATCAGCGTGCGCGCCGGATCGCTGCCCAGCGCCCTGCAGGCCTGCAGCAGCGGCAGCGGATCGGGCTTCTTGCGCGCGAAGGCGTCGCCGCCGAAAGCATGTTCGAAGTACCCGTCCAGGCCCTTCAGGGCCAGCAGCGGGTGCGCGAAGGCGCTGGGCTTGTTGGTCAGGCAGGCCAGGCGCAGGCCGCGCGCGCAGCGCCTGCAGGCCCTCGACGACGCCCGGGAACACGGTCGAGTACTGGCCGTTGATGCTGATGTAGTGGTGCTGGTAGTGGGCCCAGGCCTGTTGGTACAGGTCGGGCGGCGCCCCCACCTGCTCCAGCGTGCGCATCAGCAGGTGCTCGGTGCCCTTGCCCACCGTGCGCGAGATGAAGTCGCGGCTGACCGGGGGCCAGCCCAGGTCGGCCAGCGCCAGCCGCAGCGCGACCTCGAAGTCGCCCACGGTGTCGACCATGGTGCCGTCGAGGTCGACGATGGCGGCCTGGAATTCGGTGTCTTGAAGCGGATGCATCGCCGGCATTGTGCCGGCCGCCGCCGGCCCGCGCGTGTTCAGGGCTGGTGCAGTTCGAACAGCCACAGGCCTTCGACGTTTAGGGAGTGCGTTTGGGGCTTCGCCATGCCCCAGAGTGCCGCGCAGGCAGTGGCCGTCAGCCGATGCTCTCGACCTGCCGGCTCTGCTGGTAGGCGCTGCCGAAACGGTTGGCCAGGAAGTCGGGCAGCGCCACCTGCTCCTGGCGCACGAAACCGCGCTGCGGCAGCTTGCCTTCACGGAACAGGTCGACGGCCGCGCAGATGCCGGCGGCGGTGGTGATCTGGATCGCCGACTGCGGGCGCGCCTCGTTGCGGTCGGCGAAGATCTTGCGCGCGAAGACCTCCTGCAGCAGCGAACCTTCACGCATGCCGCTGACGGTGACGAAGACCAGCACCACGTCCTGCATCGTGCTGGGGATCGAGCGCCGCATGATGCCCTTCAGCGTCTCGGTGTCCTGGTTGAGCTGAAGTTCCTCGAGCAGCATCTTCATGAGGTCGCGGTGGCCGGGGTAGCGCACGCTCTTGTAGTCGAGCGTCTGCACGCGGCCGGCCAGCGTCTCGCACAGCGTGCCCAGGCCGCCGCTGGTGTTGAAGGCTTCGTACTCGGTGCCGTCGAGGCTGAAGTGCTCCATGCCTTCGAGCGGCAGCACTTCGATGTTGCGGCCGCCGCGGATGGCCTCGCAAGGGTGGCAGTACTCGTTGATGAGACCGTCCACGCTCCAGGTCAGGTTGTACTTGAGCGAGTTGGTCGGGAAGGCCGGCAAGGCGCCGACGCGCATCTTCACTTCCTGCAGGCTGTCGAAACCCTGCGCCAGGTGGTGCGCGACGATGCCGATGAAACCCGGCGCCAGCCCGCACTGCGGCATGAAGGCGGTGCCCGCGCCTGCGGCCAGTTGCTTGATGGCGCGCGTGGCGGCCACGTCTTCGGTGAGGTCGAAGTAGTGGCAACCGGCCTCGCGCGCCTGCGTCGCGGCCAGTGTCGCCAGGTGGTAGGGCAGCGCGTTGACCAACGCGTCCTCGCCACGCAATACCTGCAGCAAGGTGTCGGCGTCCGCCGTCTCGGCCTGCAGCGTGCGCACCGGTTCGTGCGCCAGCTTGGCCAGCGCGGCTGCGCTGCGGTCGACCACGGTGACCTCGTAGTCGCCGCTGGCACCCAGCAGGTGGGCGATGGTCTGGCCGATGTGTCCGGCGCCAAGCAGGGTGATACGCATGGTGGTGTCTTCTGTCAGTGGGGTGATCGACGGGAAGTCTACGCACATGCGTTGACGAAAAAAAGCACTGTTCCGTCGAACAGTTCGATGTGCCAGTCGTTTTGTATTAGTGTTCGGTCATATCGACAACCAGACGTACAGCCGGCGGCGATGCAAGGTGGCGCGTTCGCGCCGTCCGTCGAGGCTTGTGCAATCCGGCTTGCGCGAGGTCAAGTCCGGGCTCGAAGGTGCGGGCGCAGAATCGACGGACGTTGTGGCCCATGCCAGGGGTATGGACGTATCGCAATCCGTCGGCGCGCAGGAGTAGCCCATGACACAGACCCCGTTGCAGATTCTCCGCCAGCACCCCTTCGCCACCGAGTTCCGACCCGAGCATCTGGAGCGTCTGGCCGAGATCGCAAAGGCGGTGCATTTCGATGCCGGCCAGGTCATCTTCCATGAAGGTGAGGCCTTTTCGGTCTTCTATCTGCTCAATGACGGCATGGTCGCGCTGGAACTCGAAATGCCGGAGCACTTGATGCGCGTGCAAACCCTTTTTCCCGGCGACGAGTTCAATTGGTCGGCCTTCATCCCGCACGCTGGGAAACACTTCCAGGCGCGCGCGCTGAGCCCGGTGTCGGCATTGGCCTTCGAGGGAGAGGAGCTGCTGGCCAGCTTCAAGAAGGATCCCGAGTTCGGACTGGCCTTCATGCTGCGCCTGATGGGCGTGGTGTCCGAGCGGCTGCGGGCCACCCGGGTCCAGTTGCTGGACATGTACTCACCCGTGGCCAAGCGCGCCGGAACCTGAGCGGCCCTCAGGCCCAGGAAGCCAGCGGCGCACCGCCGCTGGGCAGCGGCCTCGGCAAGCACTAGAACTGCGCCAGCACCCAGCCCGGGAAGACCGCCACGAACAGCGTTGCGGCCAGACAGGCCACGGTCGCGGTCCAGGCCCAGTTGCGCACCTTGCCCGCGTCGGCCACCGGCGCGTCAGGGCTCATGAACATGAACTGGATCACGCGCAGGTAGAAGTAGATGCCCAGGTAGCTGCCCACCAGGCCGAGCACGGCATAGGTGGTGTAGCCGGCGGCCACCACGTTCTTGAAGATCAGGAACTTGGCGACGAAGCCCGGGAAGGGCGGGATGCCCGCCAGCGACAGCATCGCGATGCCGATCATCAGTGCCGCGAAGGGCGCGCGGTGGAACAGGCCCTTCAGATTGGCCAGCAGGTCGCGTTCGCCGTCGTCGGCCGCAGGCGGCAGCGCGGCGAAGGCCAGCAGGTTCAGCAGCCCGTAGGCCAGCAGGTAGAAGACGACCGCCTGCAGCCGGCCTTCGGGCGCGCCCAGCAGGGCGTAGAAGAGGTAGCCGGCGTGGGCGATCGAGCTGTAGGCGATCATGCGGCGCAGGCTCGGCTGGCGCATCGCGGCCAGGTTGCCCCAGACGATGGACACCAGCGGCAACACGACCACCAGTTCGAGCACGGGCGTGGCCAGCTCGGCGGGGCCGATCAGGCGCACCGCAGCCAACAGCACGGCGGCCTTCACGATCACCGCCATGTAGGCCGTGACCGGCACGCTGGACGCTTCGTAGGCGTCGGGTGCCCAGGTGTGGAAGGGCACGATCGCGCCCTTGAGGAAGAACGCCAGCAGCACCAGCACCACCGCGGCGCGCGCCATGGCATCGCCGGTGCCCAGGGCCTGCGCCAGGACGGTGATGTCCATCGACGCGCTGCCCCCATACAGCAGCGACACGCCCATCAGGAACATGGCGGTCGAGACGCCGCCGAGCACCAGGTACTTGAGTGCCGCCTCGGCGCTCTGTGGCCGCCGGTAGGCCAGCAGCACCAGCACGTAGACCGGCATCGACATGATCTCCATGCCCAGGAACAGGGTCAGGAAGCTGTCGGCCGACTGCATCAGGCACGCGCCGTACAGCGACGACAGCAGCAGCGCCGGGAACTCGCCGCCCTTGAATTCGCCGCGCGACATCATCAGCACCGGCAGCGTCAGCGCCAGCACCACGGCCTTGGCCAGCAGCGTCGCCGGATCGACCGAGAAGTGCCCTGCGAACGGTGCCGCGGCATAGCCAGCATAGGAAAGGGTGGCTGCCGCCACGGCCGCCGCGCCCACGGCCACCAGTGCCAGGGCGAGCGCATAACGCTGCCAGCGGCCGATGATCTCCAACCCCAGCAATCCAACGATGCCCAGCAGCAGCAGGTGCTCGGGCATCATGGCCGCGAGCACGGCCTGAGCGTTCATGGTGCGCTCCCGGGCAGCCGCGGGCTGCTGACGAGTTGCTGGTAGGCCTTGGCCGCGAGTTCGGTCTTGCGCATCGCATCACCCGGGAACAGGCCGAGCGCGAAGACGGCGGCGACGATGAGGCCGAGGATGGCCTTCTCGCGCCCGCTCAGGTCGGCCAGCCCGTGCTCCTTCAGGTGCGGCGCCTTGGCCTCGCCGAACAGGAAGCTGAGCGCAAAGCGCAGCATGTACAAGGCACCGAGCACGATGCCCGACACGGCCCCCACCGCCAGCACCAGCGGCAGGCTGTGGCCCGCCTGGTACTGTGGCCAGGCGGCGGTGAAGGCGCCCAGCAGCACCAGGAACTCACCGGTGAAGCCGCTCGTGGTGGGCAACCCCACCGAGGCCAGCGTGAGGATCATGAAGAACACCGAATACACCGGCAGCAGCTTGGCCAGCCCGCCGTAGGCCGCCAGCTCGCGCGAGTGGCAGCGTTCGTAGATCATGCCCACCATCAGGAACAGGCCGGCGGCCACCAGGCCGTGGCTCACCATCTGGATCACCGCGCCCTGGATGCCGGTGAGTTCCAGGCTCAACAGCCCCAGCATGACGTAGCCCAGGTGGCTGATCGAGGAGTAGGCGATGATCTTCTTGATGTCGTCCTGCACCAGCGCCAGGCAGGCGCCATAGACGATGCTCACCACGGCCAGCGTCATCAGCACCGGCGTGAACAGGTGGGTGGCGTCGGGGAACAGCGGGAAGCCCAGTTTCATGAAGCCGTAGGTACCCATCTTCAGCAGCACGCCGGCCAGGATCACCGAGCCCGCGGTAGGCGCTTCCACGTGCGCATCGGGCAGCCAGGTGTGCAGCGGCACCATCGGCACCTTGATCGCGAAGCTCAAGGCAAAGGCCGCCAGCAGCCAGGTCTGCACATGCAGCGGCAGCCGGGCCTGCACCAGATCGGCAAAGGCGAAGGACACGACGCCGCTCGTCGTCTGCAGCGACCACACGAGGTAGATCACCGCAGCCAGCATCAGGATGCTGCCGAAGGCCGTGTAGAGGAAGAACTTGATGGTGGCGTAGATGCGCCGCTCGCCGCCCCAGATGCCGATCATCAGGAACATCGGGATCAGCATCGTCTCCCAGAAGATGTAGAAGAGGAACAGATCCTGCGCCAGGAAGGTGCCCATCATCGCGAACTGGATCAGGAAGACCATCGCGTAGAACAGCTTCACGTCCTTGGTGATGGCGCTGAAGGCGCCCGCAGTCACCAGCGGCCCCAGGAAGGCGGTGAGCATGACGAGCAGGATGTTGTAGCCGTCCAGGCCGATCTGGTAGTGCACGCCCCAGTCGGCGATCCAGGGCAGCCGGGTCTCGAACTGCAGGCCGGCCACGGCGTTGTCGAATTGCGTGTAGAGCCACGCCGTGAGCCCGAACTGCAGCACCATCACGCCCAGCGTGACACGACGCGTGAGTTCGTGGTAGCCGGCGGGCAGCACCAGCAGCAGGCCGATGCCGAACAGCGGCAGGAACAGCACCAGGTTCAGCAGGCCGGCTTCAAACATGGCGCCAGCTCCACAGCAGTGCGCCGACGATGCCGATCAGCACCAGCCATGCATAGAGGTGCAGTTGACCGGTCTGCACGCGGCCCAGCAAGGCGGCGCCACGCTGGCCCAGCGCGGCCATGCCGTCGAGCGTGCCGTCGAGCACGCGACGGTCGCCCAGGCGCAGGAACACGTGGTCCGACACCCAGACCAGCGGCCGGCCGATGAGCCTCTCGTACAGCTCGTCGATGAAGTACTTGCCCGACAGCCAGCGGTGCAGCCCGGCGTAGCGCTCGCGCAGTGCCTCGGCGCGCGCCGGCGGGCCGCCGTAGACGTAGGCCGCGCCCGCCAGCCCGCCCAGCGCGATCAGCACCGACAGCACCAGCAGTGGCCGGTGGAAGAAGTGCCAGGACTCTTGAGTCCCCGGCAGCGGCAGCTGCGGCTCCAGGAAATGCGGCACCGCGAAGAGGCCGCCCATGGCCGACAGCACCGCCAGCAGCATCAGCACGCCGGTCATCGACAGCGGGGATTCGTGCACATGCTGCTCGACCTTCGGCTCCATGCGCGAACGGCCGAGGAAGGCCAGCCACAGCAGCCTGAACATGTAGAAGGCCGTCATCAGCGCAGTCAGCGCCGCGACGCCGAACAGCAGCACCGAGCCACCGCGGGTGCTGGCCAGCGCAAACCAGAGGATCTCGTCCTTGGAGAAGAACCCGGCCAGCGGCGGGATGCCGGCAATGGCGGCGGTGGCCACCGCGAAGGTGACGAAGGTGACGGGGATGCGGCGCGCCAGGCCGCCCATCTTGCGCAGGTCCTGCTCGCCGCCCAGCGCATGAATCACGCTGCCGGCGCCGAGGAACAGGCAGGCCTTGAAGAAGGCGTGCGTCACGACGTGGAAGATCGCCACGCCGTAGGCACCGACGCCGAGCGCCAGGAACATGAAGCCCAGCTGCGAGACGGTGGAGTAGGCCAGCACCTTCTTGATGTCGGTCTGCACCATGGCCACCGTGGCGGCGAAGAAGGCGGTGGCCACACCGACGACGGCGATCACCATCGAGGCCTCGGGCGCCTGCAGGTACACGCCCGACATGCGTGCCACCAGGTAGACGCCGGCGGTCACCATCGTCGCGGCGTGGATCAGCGCCGACACCGGCGTCGGGCCGGCCATCGCGTCGGGCAGCCACACGTGCAGCGGAATCTGCGCCGACTTGCCGGTGGCGCCGATGAAGAGCAGGATGCCGACCAGGCTGGCCGAGACGGCCGGCGCCGAGGTGCCCGTGAAGGCGAAGGCGGTGTTGATGCGGTCCATGTCCAGCGTTCCCAGGGCCTGGAAGAGCAGGAACATGCCGAGCAGGAAGCCGGCGTCGCCGATGCGGTTGGTGATGAAGGCCTTCTTGCCGGCGCGCGCATTGGCGAGGTCGTCGTACCAGAAGCCGATGAGCAGGTAGGACGCCAGCCCCACGCCCTCCCAACCAACGAACAGCACCAGCAGCGAGCGGCCCAGCACCAGCAGCAGCATGAAG
Source organism: Rubrivivax sp. (assembly GCA_014859905.1). Lineage (GTDB taxonomy): Bacteria > Pseudomonadota > Gammaproteobacteria > Burkholderiales > Burkholderiaceae_C > Rubrivivax. The sequence goes on along the minus strand of JACZKT010000666.1, from coordinate 823 downwards.
AACAGGAACAGGTTCAGGTAGGCGAAGAAGCGGCCGAAGCTCTTGTCGTGCGCCATGTAGCCGACCGAATAGATGTGGATCACCGAACCCACGCCGGTGACGACGAGCGCCATCACGGCACTCAGGCGGTCGAAGTAGAAGGCGATCTCGAACGCGCTGTCGCCCACCGTCGCCCAGCGGTAGGCCGTCTCGACCAGCGGCACCCAGCCGCTGTCCTGCAAGTCGATCAGGAGATTGACGACCAGCACGAAGGCCAGCAGAGGCAGGCCGCAGCCGACGGCGATGACGAAGGGCTTGCCGACGCGGTTGCCGCCCAACCGGGTGGCCAGCACGCCGTTGAGCACGAAACCCAGCAGCGGAAGCAGGACGATCAGCGTGAGCACTTCAGCCCTTCAACTCGTTGTAGGCGTCGAGGTTCAGCGTGCGCTTGTCGCGCACGAGCAGCAGCACGATGGGGATCGCCAGCGCGATCTCGGCCGTGGCCACGACGAAGATCAGGAACACAAGTACCGCGCCCACGGTGGTGGCCGTCTGGTAGGCGAAAGTGACCAGGCTCAGGATGACGCCGTTGAGCATCAGCTCCAGGCACATCAGCATCACGAGCACGTTGCGGCGCACGATCACGCCCAGCAGGCCGAGCGCGAACAGCGCCACCGCCACGCCGAGCAGGAACTGGGTCTTATCCATGGCGCCTCTTGCTGTCGGCCCTGCGGCTGACCTTGATGACGGCCAATGCGGCCACCACGGCCGCCAGCAGCAGCACCGACGTCAGTTCGAAATGCAGCCAGTACTGGTTGAGGAAGGAGGCCGCGAACTGCGAGAT
>JACZKT010000665.1 GCA_014859905.1 Rubrivivax sp. | reverse complement strand
TGCGCACGGTGCGGGCGCCAGCGGCGTCCGCTAGCGCGTGCGCGCCTTCGGCGATCTTGCCCGATACCGCCAGCGCGACCTGGGCGCCGGGCAGCGTCAGCCGGGCAGCGGCTTGCAGGCCCTGGGCCACGGTCTCGTTTTCGATGCCGGCGGTGTATGCGGCGACCCTCTTCACCTGCTCGGCGACAGTGGTCGAACCGAATTCGATCACCTGCTCGGTGCGCTCGGCCACGATGTCGATGCCCTTGACGACGACATCGGACACATTGCCGCGGACTTCATCCAGACGATCGGTGGCACGTGGCGCCATCTTCGCGGTGCGCGGGTAGACCCGGTTCTGCAAGGCGCCGTTCACCCCGTCCACCAAGCGGCGGCCGCCGAGGCGATAAGCAACGACGACCTGCGTCGCGGCAGTGCGGTAGTTCTTCAGGGTTTGCAGCGTGACGCCGCTGAGGCTGTGGGTACTCATGGTGTGGTTCTCCGGGGGTGTTGATGACGAGTCATCGAATGAGGGCAGTCTCACCCGGTATCCCTAGAGGCAGATACCCAAAACGACCCCCTTTCCCTAGGGAGTGCACTCCACGAATCACCGCGCCATGGGCCCTGGGCAGCAAGTGCAGGCCTGCGGCCGCCTATCGATCAGCGGAAGTACGCCTTGCGCACGTACTGGTCGACCATGCGCTCGGTGTTGAAGAACGAGCCGTTGAGCGCGATGGCGTGGCGCATCACGTCCATGTAGCGATCGGTGTCGCGGTAGTACGCCGGCAGGATGACCATCTCGAGCTTGTTGTAGAGCGCCTGCGCGTCCGCCGTGCGATCGTCGACCGCCGCGTCGGGCGCCGCGCCGCTGTTGTGGTCGTTGGTGCCGCCGATCGACCAGCCGGTGACCCCTTCGATGCAGCCCTCGACCCACCAGCCGTCCAGCATCGAGAGCTGCGGCACGCCGTTGAGCGCCGCCTTCATGCCGCTGGTGCCCGAGGCCTCCAGCGGCGGCTGCGGCGTGTTCAGCCACAGGTCGACGCCGGCCACCATCTGGCGCGCGGTGGCCATGTCGTAGTCCTCGACGTAGACGGCCGACAACTGCCCGCGCAGCGCACCGATGAACTCGAACAGGCGCCGGATCAGTTCCTTGCCGCCCTCGTCTTGCGGGTGGGCCTTGCCGCCGTAGACGATCTGGATCGGCCCGGCCGCGCGGTGCAGCGCGAGCAGCCGCTGCACGTCGTGGAACAGCAGGTCGGCGCGCTTCCAGGTGGTGGCGCGGCGCGCGAAGCCGATCGTGAAGACATTCGCTGCCAGCGAGGCGCCGCAGCGCTCGTTCAGGCTGCGTATCAGCGCATCCTTGGCCTGCTGGTGCGCCAGCCACAGCTCCTGCTTGGGGATGCCCAGCGCATAACGCAGGCTGGCGTTGTCTTCGCGCCAGGCCGCGATGTGGCGGTCGAACAGCGCCGCCAGCGGCGGCGCAGCCCAGAAGCCGGCGTGTACGCCGTTGGTGATGGAGTCGATCTTGTACTGCGCGAACATGTGGCGCGAGATCTCGCCGTGCCGCTTGGCCACGCCGTTGATGAAGTGGCTGTTGTCCAGCGCCAGGTACGTCATGTTCAGCGTGTGCTCGAGGCAGAACTCGGCCACGCGTTCGTGATAGGCGCTGCCGTACTCGGTGATGACCTCGCGCACCAGCTTGAGCGGGAACTGGTCGTGGCCGGCGCGCACCGGCGTGTGCGTGGTGAAAACGCACAGCGGGCGCACCACCGCCGCGATGTCGCGCGTGATGACGGTCTGGCCGCGGCGCAGCATCTCCTCCCAGCCGAGTTCGATCACCAGCAGCGCTGCGTGCCCCTCGTTCATGTGGAATCGCCGCAGCTCGGTGTAGCCCAACGCCCGCAGCATGCGCACGCCGGCGATGCCGAGCACCGCCTCCTGCGTCAGCCGGTAGCTCGAGTCGCCGCCGTACAGGTGGTCGGTGATGTCGCGGTCTGGCGCGGCGTTCTCCGGCAGGTCGGTGTCGAGCAGCAGCACCGGCACGGTGTGGCCGCCGATGCCCTTCACGTCGTGCCGCCAGGCGCGTACCGCCACGTCGCGGCCGGAAAGGCTCACGTGCACGCGCGCCGGCAGTTCGGTCAGACACGTCTCGGGCGACCATGCCGCCGGCTCCTCGGTCTGCCGGCCGGCCGCGTCGAGCCGCTGGCGGAAGTAGCCCTGCCGGTGCACCAGGCTCACGGCGACCATCGGAACGCCACCGTCGGCCGCCGACCGCACCGTGTCGCCGGCAAGCACGCCGAGCCCGCCGCTGTAGGTGGGCCATTCGTCGGCCAGCGCAATCTCCATCGAGAAGTACGCGATCTTCGTGGTCTCGGTCATGCGGCGCAGCCTCGTTTCGAGCGACGGGAAATCAGCATACTGCGCGCAACCGGCGACCGGCCAACACTTGTGGGAGGTACGGCTAACTGCCCGGTTCGGGGTCAGAGCAAGACGTTGTCGTATTGAGGAGGCATCGCGAGAATGTCCTTTGGTATCAATGGTTTGCGATGCATCGTGCGCGAGTCTTCATCTCTGGCTACCCGCATGGCTACCCATCGCAGCTGGGCTCTGCCCGGACGGCATGACACGTCGTGAAGCTCGATTCTGCCGACGCTGTCCGCAAAGTCGCCCACTCCCAGATTCTCCAGACATCGCCTGGAACATCGGCGTAGTTCGTCGGTCCTTGATCACACCGCATCTTCAGGCATCACCAGGCCAATGCGCTTTGCGATGTCTTGGGCGAGCGCTTTGAAGTCGCCGTGTGCCTTCGCAACCGCATTGGCATGGGACCCGATGGCCCCATCTGCAGAGCGCAGCGAGAAGATGGGCTTGCGCGCCTCCTGCGCCAACGGCATCAAGCTGTTGTAGTTCTTCAGCATGGCCAGGCAGTAAGGGTCCTTCTCGATCGTCGGGACTTTTGTAGCGTCCTTTGCCAGTACGCTCTGTCTGAACTCGGCGGGGATCTGATCCAGCCAGCGCGTATACGCCTTGACGGGACGCGTCAGACGCACGCCATGTCGCATGGCGATGTAGCCCACGGGGGTCATGTCACCCACTGGCAGATCGAACTCAGGTGACTTCCAGTCATTGCGCCGCCTCGTCCATCCCGAGCGCCAATCGCGTAGCGTCGGGCCCAGGTTGCGCAGGCCCTGCAATGAGAAGAGATCGGCGCCCAAAGGAACGACTACGTGATTGCTGGCCAACAACGCGGCACGGTTGATGGCGCCCAGATTTGGGCCTACGTCGAACACGATGAGATCGGCGTCAAAGCGCTTGGCCGACTCCTGCGCAGCCCGCCAAAATGCTGTGAGGATTCGGAAGGGTCGCGCCTTGTTCTTGTCGCTCAGGGCATCGGTCCAAGTGGCGGACAGTTCATCCTCGAAGCCAGAGAGGCCAAGGTCGCCAGGGATGAGCGCAAGCCGCTGATTAAGCTTCTGATAGTCGACAGGCGCGAAGTCACCAACATCCAACAGCGGCTTCACGCTGCGAAAGATGGTGGACGCGCCAGCACTGTCCGTCCACAGATCTGCAAGCTGATCCTCGTCCAGGAACGCTGCTGTGAGGTTAGCCTGCGGGTCAAGGTCTACCGCCATCACGCGCAGCCCTTGCTCGGCAAACATCCAAGCGAGGTGGTAGACCAGCGAGGTCTTTCCAACGCCCCCTTTGTTGTTGAAGAAGGTCAGAACGGGAACAGTCATGGCGACCTCCGGATGGTGACCAGCACGTGCGTATCTCGCGGATCGAACTGCGGTGCCGGGTTCCCGTTTTCGGCAAGCAGCCTGCGTGCGGTCGCGATGCCAACGCCGAAGCGCTGGACGTAGCCGAGCACCTTCATCGCCTCCGCGAGGTGTGGGTTTCGGTAGTCGGTGACACCAGGCTGGCCGAAGTTCGAAACAGTGACGACGCCAAAGGGTCCGCCGGGATTGACGATCTCAATTTGGTCCGAGAACCACGTCAACCGAACTGGCGCATTGGTCCCCTCGTAGCTGCGGTGCATGACGGCATTTCGCACCAGTTGCTGAAGCGCGGCCAGCGGATAGTCGGCTCGGCGCTTCTCAGTGTCCGCAGAGTGGATGTCAACCGCCGTCGAGATGTGCGCCTTCACCTTGTCATCGACCCGGTTGATCACTTCACCCAGGCGACCATCAATGGCGGCTTCGTCGATGATCGGTGCATCCAACTCCGTGCCGTCAATGCGCAGAAACTGAACATAGGCGCACGGAATCAGGTCGCGTGTGCGCGTCCCGAGCACAAGACTGCCCAGGACGGTGGGAACCGGGTTCTCGACCGACTCGATCATGCGGCACGAACTGAGCCGCTCCTCGTAGCTTCGGTGATTGGCCTCCAGCACGTTCGTAGAGAACGCCCCTGCAAGGTATTCGTCCTCGAACACACTTCGGCTGATGTCTGCGAGCGTCGCAAACGAGACCGGCTGCAGATCGAAGGGAAGGTTGCGGTGCCTTCTTCGTTCGTTGAGGATCCGCTCGTCCTGCAGATTGGCAATGTCGCGCCGCGGACCTGTACGAATATAAGTGCGGCCTTTGAAGCGCACAGGTGGCGCGTCGGCCGGCAGCACGGTGATGACGGCCACTTCAACGCCTCGAAGGACTCGCTTTTCCACAGTCATGCTCGGGATCGGCTGGATGTTCCCGTCACTGCGGATGCTTGCAAGGGTGAGCAGCAAGTCGTCCGTGATGGGCAGATTTGTAGGCGTACCGTCATCTCGCACGCCGATGAACGCCACGCCCTGTCGGCCATGTCCGGGAAGATCATTGGCAAACGCACATACCGCCTGACGCACCTTCTCAGGGGCATCACCATTGAAGGTCTCCTTGCGCTCGGTTCGATCCGACTCCAAGTCAGTGAGCATGGCCTCGAGTTCTTCGTCCGGCAGTCTCATGATCCTGATCCTCTTCTACGTACGCGTATGTTGACAGGGCTCACTGGAGCGGGCATGTCTCGTCCTTTGTCCGTTGGCTCGTACGATCACACCTTGTCTCATTGCTCACCACGGCGCCGACAACCTGTCCACGATGTCCCGCCGAGACAGCACGCGCGAGCACAATTCCCATCGATCCTTGTCGGGGTCGATCGTCTCGTGGTACCGCACCTCGAAGGCGTTGTGCGCCTGGTCGCGGAGGTGGATGTACTCGTCCATTCGCTCTTCCAGCTCTTCCACGCTCTCGATCCAGTCGTCCTCGATCGTGTCGGGCAAGCTGCCGAAGATGGCAGGCGTCGCGGACGGTCTTCATGCGGTCGGTGCGCCTTGAATCTTCATTGTCGGCTGTGGCGGGGAAGCGCCCGCGAGCAAGCGTGTCTATCGCAACTCATACCAAGCCCCCCGCCCCGCGCCGTGGGGGCTAAGCTGCCCGCGCTCAACCAGGGCGCGGAAGTGCTGCTTCAGCGTATTGCGGCTGCTGCCGGTTAACCGGATAGCGTCGGCCATGGTGATGCGGCCATGCTCACGCGCGAACTCGACGATCTGCAGCGACAACTCAGGCAGCGCCGCCAGCACCAGTTTCTCGCGCTCGATCTTCCGGCTCAGGCGCCTGACCTGCTCTGCCAGCGACCGCAGGAAGAACATCAACCAGGGTTGCCAGTTCGGCGCCTCACTGCGGATGGTGCCTTGGGTCTGGCGCAGCGCCAGGTAGTAGGCCTCCTTGCTTTGCTCCACCACGCTTTCCAACGAGCTGTAGGGCACATACGCATAGCCGGCCTGCAGCAGTAGCAGAGTCGTTAGCACCCGGCTCAGGCGCCCGTTGCCATCTTGGAACGGGTGGATCTCCAGGAACACCACCACCCACAGGCCGATCAGCAACAACGGATGCACACGCCCGGCGCTGCGCTCTTCAACGAACCAGGTCACCAGTTCCGTCATCAGCCGCGGCGTGTCGAACGGGGTCGCCGTTTCGAAGACAACTCCGAGCTGCTTGCCGTTCTCGTCGAATGCGATCACGCTATTGGTCGAGGTCTTGTAGTTGCCGCGGTGCCAGGCGTCCTTCTCGCTGTGGACCAGCAGGTCGCGATGCAACTGCTTGATATGGTTCTCGGTCAGGGCAATGTCCTGCCATGACGTGAACACCATCTCCATGACCTTGGCATAACCGGCCACCTCCTGCTCGTCACGGGTGCTGAACTTCTGGATCTGCCGGTTGGACAGCAGGCGCTCGACGTCGCGGTCGGACAGCTTGCTGCCTTCAATGCGGGTGGACGAGCCGATACTCTCGATGGTGGCCACCCGCAGCAGTGCGGACAGCCGATCCGGCGCCAGTGTGCCCAGCGCTCTCCAGGCACCCTTGAACTCGTCGATGCCGGCGACGAGGCCCAGAATCTCAGGGGTGATCTGAATGGTGGCCGACTGGATCATCACCGGCCATGGTACGCCATTCTGGCGCCCATTTACACCCATTTAGGCGGCCCTGACCTACAACAGCACGATGTCGTACTGCTCCGGATTCATCGTCGGCTCCGCGCTCAGCGAGATCGGCCGGCCGATGAATTCACTCAAGCCCGCGATGTGCACGCTCTCCTCGTCGAGCAGCATCTCCACCACCGCGGCGCTGGCGACGACGCGGAATTCCTTGGGCGCGAACTGGCGCGCTTCGCGCAGGATTTCGCGCAGGATGTCGTAGCACACGCTGCGCGCCGTCTTCACCTGGCCGCGACCCTGGCAGGTGGGGCAGGGTTCGCACAGCATGTGGGCCAGGCTCTCGCGCGTGCGCTTGCGTGTCATCTCCACCAGGCCCAGCTGCGTGAAGCCGCTCACCGTGGTGCGCGTGCGGTCGCGCGCGAGCTGCTTGCGAAGTTCGGCCAGCACCGCCTGCTGGTGGTCCTCGCGCGTCATGTCGATGAAGTCGGCGATGATGATGCCGCCCAGGTTGCGCAGCCGCAGCTGGCGCGCCAGCGCACCGGCGGCTTCCAGGTTGGTCTTGAAGATGGTGTCGTCGAAGTTGCGCGCGCCCACAAAGCCGCCGGTGTTGACATCCACCGTCGTCAGCGCCTCGGTCTGGTCGATGATGAGGTAGCCGCCGCTCTTCAGGTCCACCCGCCGCGACAGCGCGCGTGCGATCTCCTCCTCGATGCCGAAGAGGTCGAAGATCGGCCGCTCGCCGCGGTAGAGCTCCAGCTTGGCCAGTGCGCGCGGCATGTAGGTGGCGCCGAAGGCCTTGAGCGCGTCGTACTGCAGCCGCGAGTCGATGCGTATGGTCTGCGTGGCCTCGTTGACGAGGTCGCGCAGCACGCGTTCGACCAGGCTCAGGTCCTGGTGCAGCAGCGTGCCCGGCGGCGAACGCTGCGCGCGTTCGCGCACCAGCGCCCAGGCGCGGCGCAGGTAGGCGATGTCCTCGGCCAGTTCCTCGTCGCCGGCTTCCTCGGCATTGGTGCGCAGGATGAAGCCGCCGCCCTGGTCTTCGGGGTTGACCGTGGCCAGCGCCTGCACGCGGGCGCGCAACTGCTCGCGCAGTTCGTGCGAGCCGATCTTCTGGCTGATGCCGATGTGATTGTCGTGCGGCAGGAAGACCAGCATGCGGCCGGCGATCGACACCTGCGCCGACAGCCGCGCGCCCTTGCTGCCGATGGCGTCCTTGATGACCTGCACCGTCAGCGTCTGGCCCTCGAACACCTGGCGTTCGATGGGCACCGGCGGCGCGTCGGGGCGCCCCTCGAAGCGCGCACTGCCGTTGCCGCCCTGCAGGTCGGCCACGTGCAGAAAGGCCGCGCGTTCCAGGCCGATGTCGATGAAGGCACTCTGCATGCCCGGCAGCACGCGCACCACCTTGCCCAGGTAGACGTTGCCGACCAGCCCGCGCTCCAGCGTGCGCTCGATGTGCAGTTCCTGCACGACGGCGTTCTCGACGATGGCAACCCGGGTTTCCTGCGGCGCCCAGTTGATGAGGATGTCGGAGCCGGCCATGGTCGCTCTCAGACGTCCAGCCGCACGCGGGCCTGCGCCAACAGGCGCGTGGTCTCGAACAGCGGCAGGCCCATGATGCCGGTGTAGCTGCCTTCGATGCGCTCGATCCAGGCCGCGATGCGGCCCTGCACGGCGTAGGCGCCGGCCTTGCCGCAGGGTTCGCCGCTGTCGATGTAGCTCCGGATGGTGCGCTCCGACAGCTCGGCCATCTGCACGCGCGAAACGCTCACTGCCAGGAAGTTCTCGTGCCCGGCGCTCAGCGCCACGGCCGTGAGCACGCGGTGCGTGCGGCCCGACAGCAGCCGCAGGCTGGCAGCGGCATCTTCGGCATCGCGCGGCTTGCCCAGGATGCGGCGGCCGACGGCCACCGTGGTGTCGGCGCACAGGATCGGCGCCGCAGGCAGGCCGCGCCGTGCCAGCCGCCGGCGCGCCACCAGCAGCTTGGCCAGCGTGACACGGCGCACGTACTCGGCCGGCAGTTCGCCGCTGCGCACCTGCTCGAGCTGCTCCACGTCTTCTGTCTTGTCGGCCAGCAGCGGCCGGTGCGCCACCCCCAGCTGCTCCAGCAGCTGCGCCCGGCGCGGGCTTTGCGAGGCGAGGTAGATGAAGGCGTGCGACGACATGCGCGCATTGTGTATGCGCGGTGCTGCCGCCGCACCGACACGGTTCACTCGCGGTGGTAGGGGTGACCCTGGATCACCGACCAGGCGCGGTACAGCGCTTCGGCCAGCAGCACACGCGCATAGGCATGCGCCAGCGTCAGGTCGCTCAGGCGCAGCGTCTCGTCGGCGCCGGCCTTCAGCGCCGGGTCCAGGCCGTCGGGCCCCCCGACGAGCAGCGCCACGTCGCGGCCTTCGCCGCGCCAGGCGCGCAAACGCGCGGCCAGTTGCGCGGTGTCCAGCCGCGTGCCGCGCTCGTCCAGCACGACGCGGCGTGCCCCTTTCGGCACCGCCGCCTCCAGGCGCACCGCTTCGGCGGCCATGCATTGCGCGGCCGTCCTGCCGCCGCTGCGCGGCTCGGCCTTCACCGCCTTGATCTCCAGCCGCATCTCGGGCGGGAAACGCTTGGCAAAGTCGGCCCAGGCGGTGTCGGCCCAGCCCGGCTGGCGCTGGCCCACCGCCACCACCAGCAGCTTCATCGCCGCTA